>CATKHE010000170.1 GCA_949747935.1 uncultured Eubacteriales bacterium | reverse complement strand
GGTCAAACTCGTCGTAGATGTTGCCCACCAGCTCCTCCAGCAGGTCCTCCAGGGTGACCAGGCCGCTGGTGCCGCCGTACTCGTCCACCACCAGGGCCAGATGGGTCTTCTTCCCCTGCATATCCCGGAAGAGTACGTCGGCGGCCACCGTCTCCGGCACAAAGTAGGCCGGGCGGAGCAGCTCCCGCAGCGGTTTGGGCTCGGGCTCCCGGAAGTTGAGCAGATAGTCCCGGGTGGACAGGACGCCCACAATATCGTCGATGTCATCCCCGCACACGGGAAAACGGGACAGGCCGGACTGCCGGATGGTCTCCAGGATCTCCTCCTCCCCGGCGTCCAGGGGGAGCGTGACCATATCGGTGCGGTGGATCATCACATCCTTGGCGGCGGTGTTGTCAAATTCCAGGACATTCTCGATAAATTCCTTCTCATTGCTCTGGATGGCGCCCGACTCCTCGCCCTCCTCCACCATAGCCATGATGTTGTCCTCTGAAACCTGGTCCTTCCGCCGCAGGAGCCTCAGCACGGGCCGCCACAGCAGCTGGATCAGATTCACACACAGGCTGACGAAAAAAAGAATCAGCCATATTGGGCCCTCAGGCACAGAAATAACCTCCTTTTAAGGGTAAAAAATACATTGTCACGCTTGCATCATAGCACAAAAATCCGGACATGGCAAGAGGCCGCAGATTTTTTCCGCCCAAAAGAGATTTATCAGGTGCAAAATGCTCCCGGATATGCTATACTTTGCTTATTCTTCCACCGGGAGCTGGCGGGCTCCGGGCGAGAGAGGGGGGGGCGCGCTATGCCGCGGCTGGCTGAACGTGCGCGGACGCCTGTCAGGGCGGTCCTGATCTTTGTCAAATGGCTGCTGTACTCCTGCCTGATCGGCATCATTGTGGGTCTGGTGGCGGCGGCCTTCCATTGGGGCATCCATTGGGGGAGTCTGCTTCGGGAGGAGCACCCCTGGATCATCTTTGGTCTGCCCCTGGGGGGCGTAGCCATCATCCTGCTGTATCGGGTCTGCGGCATGGAGAAGGACCGGGGCACCAATCTGGTGCTGGTGGCGGTGCGGGACGCAGAGCGGCTGAAGCTGCGCACAGCGCCGCTGATCTTCCTGTCCACCATCCTCACCCATCTGGTGGGGGGCTCGGCGGGCCGGGAGGGCGCGGCCCTCCAGCTGGGGGCCTCCCTGTCCGCCTATATCGGCCGGGAGCTGCGGCTGGACGAGAAGGACGAGCGGGTCGTGGTGATGTGCGGCATGGCCGCCGCCTTCTCCGCCCTGTTTGGAACCCCGCTCACCGCCGCCGTCTTCGCCATGGAGGTGGTCAGCGTGGGCACCATGTACTACGCCGCCCTGGTCCCCTGCCTGACCTCCTCCCTGACGGCAGTGCTGGCCGCCCGGCTCTTCGGCCTGGGCGTGCAGGACGGCTACCTCGTCACAGATGCCCTGGAACTGGCCCCTGTCCCGATCCTTCAGGCGGCTCTCATGGGGGTGCTGTGCGCGGTGCTTTCCATCCTGTTCTGCGAATCCATGCATCTGTCCCACCGGCTCTACGCCAAATACCTGCCCAGCCCACTGATCCGGGCAGCGGTGGGGGGCGCGCTGGTGCTGGGCCTTACCCTTCTGGTGGGGGATCAGACCTACAGCGGCGCCGGAGACGGGGTCATCCGCCGCATGCTGGCGGGAGACACCATCCCGGAGGCCTTTCTTCTGAAAATCCTCTTCACCGCCCTCACCCTGGGAGCGGGCTTCCGGGGCGGCGAGATCGTCCCCGTTCTGTTCACCGGCTGCGCCTTCGGCACCTGGACGGGACCTGCGCTGGGCCTGCCCCACGGCTTCGCCGGGGCACTGGGGATGGCCGCGGTCTTTTGCGGGGCCACCAACTGCCCCATGACCTCCATTCTGCTGGCCTTTGAGCTCTTCGGCGGCACCGGCCTGCCCCTGTACGCCCTATGCTGCGGGGTGTCCTACATGCTGTCCGGCTACTATAGCCTTTACAGCGAGCAAAAGATCCTATACGCCAAGCTCCGCCCCGAATGGGTGGATAAAAAGGGAAAATAAGAAAGGAAATCCGCTATGACAGCCTTCTATCACTTCAACTTCAATGTTCTTGACCTGGAAAAAAGTCTCGCCTTCTACCACGAAGCCCTGAATCTGTCCCCCCTGCGGGAAAAGGTCTCCCCCGACGGTTCCTTTAAACTGGTCTTTTTGGGGGACGAGGCCGGCTCCCCCTTCCAGCTGGAGCTGACCTGGCTCCGAGACCGGACGGAGCCCTATAACCTGGGTGAGTGCGAATTTCATCTCGCCTTCCGCACCGACCAGTATGACGCGCTGTATGAGAAGCACAAGTCCATGGGCTGCGTCTGCTTTGAAAACCCGGCTATGGGCATCTACTTCATCACCGATCCCGACGGCTACTGGATCGAGATTGTTCCGGAGAAAAAATGATGGCGAAGGGAGACCGAAATTCCGGCTGGCCCGGCTTCTTCCGGACGTTTACCGTGCTGTGCGCCATCATCCTGCTGCTGTCACAGCGGTGTCAGGAGCTGGCGGAGGCGGGCTCCGGGAGCCGGCAGACGCTGTTCGTCTATGAGGGGTTGACCCTCTGGACCGTCCCCGCCCTGTTTATGCTGTGGGGGATGTTCGCATTGGAGGAGGACAAGCCTCAGGTCTCCTCCGCTCTCACAGGTCTGGTGCTGCCCACCCTCTGCCTGCTGGTGTTCTGGGGGATGGTGTATGCCGTCGCCTCCCCCCTGCTGGAGGGCAAATGCGGCGACTTCACGCTGGGCGGGCTTCTGGATATCCTGACGCTGGTGATAAGAGGTGATACTTACCGCCATCTCTGGGTGCTCTACCCTCTGATCGGCCTGTACCTGATCCACCCGGTGCTCCACCGATTTACCTCCGCCGCCACTCAGGGGGAACTGCGCTACTTTCTGGGGCTGTGCTTTTTGTTCGGCTCCCTGCTCCCGGTGTGGACCGCCCTCTGGCCAGACAGCATTGCGGCCGGGCTGCTGACCCGGCTGCGGGTCCACTTGGTATCGGGCTGCTGGATCGGGTGCTACGTGGGGGGCTGGTACCTGCGGCACTATACCATCAGCCGGATTTCTGAGTACATCCTGTACCTGTTGGGCGTTCTCGGCCTGGCCCTGTCGGTTCTGTCCTCCTCGGAGGCCTTCCCCGCCCCGGCTCCGCTGCGGCAGTATGGCGCCCCCAATGTGCTGCTCACCGCCGCGGCCCTCTGCACCCTGTTCCGCTATGTGCTGGGCATCAGCGAGGAGCGCTCCCGCCGCAGGGCGGTTTCCGGCCTGGGGACCTGCGCCTTTGGCGTCTACCTGATTCACCCGCTGTGGATGATCGTCTTTGACCGGCTGGGCGTCTCTCCGCTGTCCTTCTCCCCCGCGCTGTCGGTCCCCCTCTTCGCCCTGGTGTTCTTCCTTCTGTCCCTCCCCCTCGCCTGGATCATCAGCCTGATCCCCAGAGTGGGCCCAAGGCTGACATAGAAAAGGCCCGGAACCGTATCGGTTCCGGGCCCTGTTCCGTTACAGCGCCTTTTTCAGCGCCTGGGCGATCTGGTCCGGGCAGGAGGTGGGCTTCATGCCGCAGCGAATCCCCTCCATGCGGGTGATGGCCTCCTCCACCTTCATTCCCTTCAGCAGGGAGGACAGGCCCTGGAGATTGCCGCTGCATCCGCCCTCTACCTGGACAGACTGGATTACGCCCTCCTCCACCTCGATCTGGAATGCCCGGGAGCATACTCCCTTCGGCGCGTATTGGATCGTCATACAAGCGTGCCTCACTTTCCAATTTCAGCCGGGATTCGACAAGGTTCGGCAGCTTCCGCCCCGCTCCGGCTGTATAATGGGATAATAGCAGACTTTGGGAAGAAGGGCAAGCCTCTTTTCCTCAAATTGTGTTCTTTCTCCGCTCCAGCTGAAGCCGGTCGGCGATCATGGCGATAAACTCGCTGTTGGTGGGCTTCCCCTTGGCGTTGGAGACCGTGTATCCGAAATATTTCTGAAGAGTCTCCAGATCTCCCCGGTCCCAGGCCACCTCTATGGCGTGGCGGATGGCCCGCTCCACACGGCTGGCCGTGGTGCCGAAGCGCTTGGCCACCTCCGGATAGAGCACCTTGGTCACCGCGTTGATCACGTCCATATCCTTGACGGCGATGATAATCGCCTCCCTCAGATACTGATAGCCCTTGATGTGGGCGGGTACCCCTACATCATGGATGATTGCGGTCACCTGGGCCTCCAGCGCGGCGTTGTCGTCCCGCTCCGGCTCCAGCCCGCCCGAGGTTATCAGCTGCCGGAGCCGTTCCCCCACGGAGGATAACCGGCAGGGCTTGGTGATATAGAAGTCCGCTCCTCTTGCTGCTGCGATATCCACCACATTCCCCTTGATGTAGCTGGACAGGACCAGCACCTTCGGACGGCTCGTCAGTTGACTGAAGGCTTCCAGCACATCCAGACCGTCCATACCTGTGAGTACCATTTCCATCACTACAGCGTCCGGTTTCAGTTCCCGTGCCAGACGCAGCAGTTCCGCCCCGTCACCCGTCTCTCCCACAATCTGGAAACCGGGCTCTTCTGACAGCGTTCGCACCAGGCTTTTCCTAAATTCCATCCCAGTATCCGCCACCACAATCCGTTTGACGCTTTCCATTGTCATTCTTCCTTTCATTTAAAATCTGTGACGGCCGGCAAAAGCTCCCGACTTTGTTGATTCCCGGTTCATTTCGACCAGCCGCCTACAATCTATCACAGAATGACAAAATATGCAAGCTATTTTTACAATTTTTATGGTACTTTTTATCGGTATTTTCGACCATTTTCTTTCATAAACAACATTAATTCTTATATATGCGGGCTTCAACAGCCCGCTTGGATTTCTGCGCCTCCACGGCCGTCCCCTGCCCCGGCGAACAGCCGGGCAGCACCTGTACCGCGCGATGAGACAGAACCGCTCGCGGGGACCGGGGGTCCAAACCTTATCGCTCCTCCCGGTCAGCGAGGCGTATCATGCCCTCCAGCACCTGGCAAAGGCAGCGAAAAGCAGGTCCCACCGAATCAATGTCCAGACACTCGTCGGTGGTGTGCATGTGAAACAGGCGAGCTCCCGTGGCTACTGCGTCCCGCAGAGTGGGGCATACTGCCAGAATATAGCCGCACTCACTCCCCGCGTGCCGGGAAATGATCTCCGGAAATCGACCATTCAGCTGGAAATATGTCTCTTCACAGACCTTTCGGATGGGAGAATCCTCCACATATTCCCAGCACGGGAAGCTCTCGCCTGCCTTACCGTGAATGCCCAGGGCTTCCGCCACAGCCTCCATCGCAGGCAGATAGTCGCTGGATAGCAGGGATGGGATGGAGCTTCTCGCCAGACAGGTGATCTCTGCAGTGTCTGTCCCACAGGTGAGCACACCCAGATTATTGGAATAGACCGCCTCTCCGGAGTTGAAATCGTGAAGCAACGTACCGCTTGGAACCAGCAGAATACACCGCAGCAGGCGGCAGGCGGCGTCTTCTGTCAACACCTGGCGGCAGTACTCCATCTCCTCGCACCGTACAGTTACTCCCCCATCCATGTCTCTCCACTCCCGGGACAGAAGGTCCTGCCATCGCTCCAAAAATTCCCGCAGCGCCTGTCCGTCAGATACATTTACCCTGGCCTGGGCCCGGCGGGGAATCACATTGGCCTTCCCTTCCCCCTCCACACCGACAATTTCCGCCGCCATAACAGCCCGCAGATCAGTCAGTATCCGGGTCATCAGCCTGATTGCATTCCCACGCCCCTTATCAATCTCCGCACCAGAATGGCCGCCTCTCAGGCCGTCCACCACAATCCGGAAGGTTTTATCTTTTCGGGATACTGTCCGCCCCAAGGGCATCCGAAAGGAAAACCGCTGTCCGCCCGCGCAGGCCACCGTCAGGGAATCCATCTTGCTGTCCAGGTTGAGCAAGTGCTCCGCTGTGATAATCCTCCCGTCGAAGCCTCGGATACCGCTCATTCCGGCCTCCTCATCGGCGGTCAGCAGTACCTCAAGCCGTGGGTGGCACAGCCCCTCAGTGTCCAGCACCGCCAGCAGCAGCGCCACTCCAATCCCGTTGTCCGCCCCTAATGTCGTACCCTTGGCCCGGAGATACCGTCCGTCCCGGTAGAGCTTCAGCGGATCCCGCAGAAAATCGTGTTCCACTCCCGGCACCTTTTCGCACACCATGTCCAGATGAGCTTGCATCAGAAGAGCCGGAACCCGCTCATAGCCCGGAGACGCCTCTTTTTTCAGCACTACATTATAATGTTCATCCTGAAAGACCTCCCAGCCTTTCTCCCTTCCCAGACGGCAGATAAAATCAGACAGCTGCTTCTCATTTTTAGAACCGTGGGGTATGCTGGCAATCTCTCCAAAGTAAGAAAATACCTTTTGAGGCTCCAGGCCCTCCAGGGCCTGTGCGTTCTGCCTGGTCATATATGATTCCATTCTTTTCCCCCATAAAACAGATTGTTATTTTTACCATCCCGTCTGTTGCTTTGCCTATGACCGTGTGACCAGATCACGCACCACCTCCCGTCCAGGCGCCGGCTCCAGCTTCAGTCCGGCAGAGGGGTCCACCCTGGCGGTACAGGCCAAGGCCGCTTTTCCATTCACAGTCAGCAGACATCTGCCACAGATTCCATGATTGCAGGCACTGTGTCTGTAATAACCAAGAGTCGGGTCCAGATGCTCACTGATGTAGTCCAGAACATCCATAACCGTCAACTCATCTGCCGGGTCTGATGGAACCTCAAAGCACTCTGAACAGGAGTCCTCACCCCGGGTCCGCAGGATTTCTACTAACATATCCTCACCTCATCTTTGGCCGCAAATAGTTGTAACGCTCATTAAATAAATAGGAGATAATTGTGTCGTCTTTCCCTCCAGGCAGCGCGAATCTGACAACCCGGGGCGGAACCGCCTCCATTTGGAAGCCCTCCCCCTGGGGGCGGAACACTGTGCGGAATAAAAATTTGTCGTGGTCCACCTGGGGAAAATCAACCCGAATGTGGGAACCTCTGCTCTCCTCGCGCCGCTCCGCCGCCCGCAGGCCCATTTTCAGACAGAGAAGCAGATTTTTCAGGGAAAACCAGGAGAGTATCTCCAGATTATAGACCGGATTGGGATCAGTTATGGTCAGTTCCGGCACAACCTCCCGCTCAAACCGCTCCAAATCCTCCAGACTCTTTCTGATTTGATCCCCGCTCCGCACAAAATTAAAGCCATAGTCCGCAATCCGCTCCATCAGACGCATTCCCTGGATGGGCGATAGGCCGCCCCTCTTCCCCGCTGGAAGCCGGCGCAGTGGGTCCTCAAACAGGCGGCCGCACCGCTCTGGCAGAGGGGCGCAGTCTTTCGCATATTCTGCTGCGGAACGGCCGGCCCGGCTTCCCTGGACCAGCATCTCCACCAACCCGTCTCCCGCCCGCATTGCACCGAACAGTCCACTGGTCACCTCTCCTGCGGCAAACAGCCCGGGAACGCCGGTGTCCATCCGCTCGTCCACCAGAATTCCGCCGTTGCTGTACTCACACCCAAGACCGACTTCCAGCGCGCCATCCTCTCGGATTTTTTTATAAATGCCGCTGATGTCGTCTCCCATGTAGAAGCCCTTGCGGTGCCAAGCTGACATATACTGGATATAGCGCTCCAGAATTTCGGTCCGGGTCTTTTCAGGATAGCCAGAGTAGTCAAAATAGACTCCTCCGCCTTCGCTGCCCCTCCCGTCAAAAATCGCTCTGCCCCAGTAATAACAGCTGGTGAGCTTTTCCATTTTGCTGCCCCTTACCAGCTCATATACCTCCTGTGGCAGCTGAATTTCCCGCCATTGCCCATCCCGGACCACCGGCGGCATCCCCCATTTCCCCATCAGAACCTGAAACAGGTAGGGATATATAGACCCTCTGACAGCCCGGGGAGAGAGTGCCGTTGGGAAACACAGCATAAACTCCATATCCGCCAGAGACGCCCCGGCCCGGAAGGCCATCCCCAATCCATCTCCCGTCATATCCGTCACCGTGTTTTTCAGGGAGAAAGGCTGGTAGCCCCCTGTGGCCAGAACAACCGCTCTGGCCTGAACCCGGACGCGCTCCCCGGTATAGACGCAGTAGCCCACCGCACCCACAACACGGTCCCCGCTCCGGACCAGTTCTGTCACATTGCAGTCCTCCAGAATCTCTATCTCCGGGTGCGCTTTTATGGATTCCTTCAAGGCGGCCCCCCAGGAGCGTCCCACCGAAAACCATTTTCCTGGAGGCAGAAAGGCAAATTTCTGCCCCGCTTTTTCCCCAAACCGGACCAGATCATAGACTACCTTAGGACTCTCCTCCACGAACTGCTGTACAATTCCCTGATCGTTGAGAAAATATCCCTCCTTCACCAGATTATCAAACACCACATCCTTGGTGACCCGCTCATCCGCTTGCTCATAGCCAAAGGCCTTTGCGGACTTCCCGTCGATGGAAAAACTCCCGCCGGCCATAATGGCATTCCCGTTTTTTCCCAGTCTGCCCTTACTCACCAGCAGAACGCTCTGGCCCCGCTCTGCCGCCGAAATCGCCGCTGAGATGCCGGCTCCCGAACCGCCAATCACCAAGATATCCGTCTGCCGGTTCATCTTCCTTCCTCCTGTGGGGGGCCGCTCACAACTCTCACAACGCAATAACTGTCGCCATCCAGTTGGTTCTTGTCGTGGTAGCAGGTCAGCTGGTCGGAGTAGCTCCTATATTTCGCCTGATCAATGCAGCAGTATATTCTGCCCCACTTTTCAAAGCCCAACTTCTTCCATCGGTCGGCAAGGGGACAAAAATTCACCTGACTTGCCACCGCATTCGGGTCCTCCAGGGAAACAGACTCCTTTTCCCAGCCCAGCGAAGGCAGATCCTTGCCCAGCCGGTAATTTTTGAGGGTCACAGGCAGTCCCATAGTCTCCACTTTCTTCCGCACCTGTTCACCGCAGTCCAACCCGTAACGCTGAATGGCCCGCCGGACAATACGCTCGGCGATTTCCTCGTCCACATCCTCCAGTATGCTCTCCACCATGAAGTAATACAGGCAGGCCAGCCGGTCCGCCATAATCAAAACATCATCTCTGGCTTGTTCCAGGGTGATTTTTTCTTCCAGCATTCTCGTTTCCTCCGTTCACTATTCAGAATTCACAGCAATGACAGCTTCGTCCCTTCTCCGGTCAGAGGGCCGAATCCTGAACCATCTTTACAGTCATGTAGTGGTATTGCAGCGTTCTGGAATATCGCTCCAGCAGCTGTAGGTACGCTTCCTTGGTGAGCTTATGGGTATTTTCCGCGATGATTCGCCTCCCTTGCTCCCCGTGGTTCCGCAGCAGTTCGTAGATGGTTCCGCCCAGAACCTCCGCTGGGAGAACACAGGCGCTCTCAAAATCCACCAGCTTGAAATCCTTCCCATGGAGACTGCCTGTAATCCCACCTGTGGCGATTTTCAGCGTAGTGAGCAGCTGCGTCAGATCCCCGAAGTCACTGGCTCCGCCCGACACCGAGCCAAAGCCTACCTGACCGCCGGTCAGCCGCCCCCCCACCTCCGCGCACAGCTGATTGATATTCGGGTAGGCGACACCTGGAAGATACCCCGGCATTTCCGTAATGGTCAAATCACAGCCAATAGCCATGGAGGCCGCCCGGAAACAGTTGTTCAGTCTGACGCTCATTTCATCCAGCTTTTCCAGATCCCGGCCCCGTACGTGCATCTCCAGAGCGGAGTAGCCTGGGACGATGTTGATAGTCTCTCCCCCGTTAGTGATAATATAGTGTACCTTGGTCTCGTCCCTGCTGGAAAAGGTATCCCGCAGGGCGTTGATATTATTCAGCGCGATCACCATAGCCTGAAGCGCGTTTACTCCGCGCTCCGGGTGAAGCCCGGCGTGGGCCTCCCGGCCGGTAAACTCGGCACGCTTCGCAAAAAAACCGATCCCTGTCCCGCCGACCACAACCTCCCGGCCCTGCATGTAGCTCTCCGGCATATTGTGGGTCACCATGGCGATATCCACCTGGTCAAAGTATCCCTTCCGGATCAGCTCCTGCTTGCCGCCGAAAAACGATATCTCTCCCCTCTTTTTCAGGTCCTCTTTCAGGCCCAGATCTATATACTCCTCCGAAGGGACACCTATAATATCTACACTGCCGCACAGTCCGCCTTCCTTCTGCCACTCAACCAGTTTGGACGCCAGCATGAACACAGCGGCTACCTGTAAATTGTGGCCGCAGCAATGGGCATAGCCGTCCTGTCCAGAGGCGGGATGGACCTTGCATTTAATGGCGTCCAGTTCAGCCAGCACCGCGATTCTGGGCCCCTCCTCATTGAAGCAAATTCTAGCGGCGCAGCCGGTCCTGGCGATATCCCGCTCTACCGTCAGGCCCAGCCCCTCCAACGCCTCTGCGAACAGCCTTGTTGCAGTCTCCTCACAATATCCTTTTTCCGGATTTTTATAGATTTGCGCCGCCAGCCGCCTTCCGGCACATCGGTGCTCCGGTCCGATTTCTGTTCGTCTCCCCATTGCTCAGACTCTCCTTCGATTTTGTAGTCAGATGGCACGGAATACCCTCTTCCCTCCGTTTCCCCCAGCTCAGCATTGGTTACAGCTGACAAAGTGGTCCGCCTCTACCTGCCGCAGGGCCATCTCTCGGGCCGTACACTCCGGCCTGACATAGGGACAGCGTCCGGCGAAGCGACAGCCGGGTTTGGGATTGATCGGGCTGGTCACCTCTCCTGAAATCGCCGCCCGCTTCCTGTCCCGGTACTTCAGATTTGGCACTGGAATCGCGGCCAGCAGAGCCTTGGTGTAAGGGTGCAGAGGATTGGCAAACAGTTCCTCCGAGGGAGCCCGTTCTACGCACTGCCCCAGATACATCACCGCAATCTCACTGCTGATGTGCTTTACCACGCTCAGATCGTGGGTAATGAACAGGTATGTCAGCCCGCGGGCCTCCTGAAGGTCCATCATCAGATTCAGTATCTGCGCCTGAATGGAGACGTCCAGAGCGGAAACCGGCTCGTCACAGACGATAAACCGGGGGTCTAAGGCCAGTGCTCTGGCGATTCCAATGCGCTGCCGCCTCCCACCGTCCAACTCGTGGGGATATGTGTTGACGAAGCGCTCGGCCAGTCCCACAATCTCCATCAGCTCAGCCACCTTGCTGTTGATTGCCCTGGAATCTGTGAGAGTTCTGCACACCTTGATCGGCTCCGAAATAATTTCACTTACTGTCATCCGAGGATTCAGGGAGGCATAGGGGTCCTGGAAGATGATCTGCATCTTTTTTCTCAGTTCCAGCATCTTCCGCCGGTTATACTTCAGAATATCCTCGCCGTCATACAGAACCTGGCCGCTGGTGGGTTCCAGCAGCCGCAGGATCGACCGGCCCAAGGTGGATTTTCCGCAGCCCGATTCACCCACCACGCCCAGCGTCTGTCCCCGATAAATTCTCAGATTCACATTGTCTACCGCATGGAGATCGCCCCGCGGCGTTTTAAAATACTTTTTTAACTCTCTTGTTTCAATCAGCGGAGCACTCATCGGTCCATTCCCTCCCCATTTTGACTCAGCAGATGACACCGGACCATATGTGTATCACGGACCATCGGACAGGGCTTAGCGGAGACACAGATCTCCATACAGTGGGGGCACCGCTCATGAAAGGCACAGCCGGTTGGCAGATTGGAGGGATCCGGCATCAGCCCCTCAATGGGACTCAGCCGTTTGGTCTTCCTGGTCAGATCCGGGATGGAATTGAACAGGCCAACCGTGTAGGGGTGCCTCTCCTTCCCCTCAAAAATATCCTCTACCGTCCCATATTCAATGACTTCCCCCGCATACATGATGGCCACACTGTCGCAATTGTTGGCTACCACGCCCAAATCATGGGTAATCAAAATCATCGCTGAGTTGAGCCTCTCCTTCAGTTCCCGCATCATTTGAAGAACCTGGTCCTGAATGGTGACGTCCAGCGCTGTAGTCGGTTCGTCAGCCAGAAGGAGCTCCGGTGTACAGGCCAGCGCGATGGCAATCACCACCCGCTGTTTCATCCCGCCGGAAAACTGATGGGGATAGTCGTTCTTGCGCTCGGGAGAAATGCCGACCAGAGAGAGCATCTCATCTACTCTGCCTTGAATCTCATCCTTGGTCCTTCCCGTCTCGTGGAGCTCCAGTACCTCCGCAATTTGATCACCAATCGTTAAAATCGGGTTCAGGCTGGTCATGGGATCCTGGAATATCATAGAGACCTTGCTGCCCCGAATCAGCTTCATATCCGCTTCTGTACAGCGAATAATGTCGATTCCGTCCAGGTTAATCTCTCCGCTTACAATTTTGCCGATCCGGTCCGGGAGCAGCCGCAGGACGCTCAGCGCCATGGTGGTCTTTCCGGCCCCCGTCTCCCCCACCAGGCCCAACACCTCTCCCTTCTTCACTGACAAGTTCAGGTCGTTGACCGCGTAGACATCTCCCTCATCGGTGTGGTAGACTACATTCAGCCCTTTTATCTCAAGCAGTTTATCCGCCATTTCTCATCCTCCCCCCTCAGTTTTTCAGTCTTGGGTCCAGGGCGTCTCTCAGTCCGTCGCCCATCAGGTTTAGGGAGAGCACCGCCGTAATAATTGCCAGTCCAGGAATCACGCCCAGGTGCGGAAAATATCGGATCTGATCCTTGCTTTCCGCCAGCATGGAGCCCCATTCCGGGCTGGGAGGCTGAATCCCCAATCCCACAAAGCTGAGGGAAGAGACGGTGAGGATCATGGTCCCCATCGCCAGCGTCGCCTGAACGATAATGGGGCCGATAGCGTTGGGTATGATGTGTTTGAAAATAACTCGAAAATCCGACGTTCCGCAGGCTTTCGCCGCCTCAATAAACTCCTGACCCTTGATGGATAGAATGGAAGAGCGCACAATCCTGGCAAATCGTGGAATCTGGGAGACACTCATAGCAATTACAATATTGACCAGCCCGGTGCCCAAAGCAGACACCACCGAAATCGCCAGCAACATAGAAGGAATGGCCATCAGCACATCAATCACACGCATGATGATGTTATCCACCCGCTCCCCGTAGTAGCCAGCCACCGCTCCTATCACGGAACCGAAGGTCAGCGCGATAGAGATGGTAAGCAGCCCCACAAACAGAGAGGTTCTGGCTCCAAATATAATTCTGGCAAACATATCCCGGCCCAGTTGATCGGTGCCGAAAATATGCCGGGCGCTGGGGATTTGGTTTCGATCCGCCATCACCTGGGTAATTGCCTGGTCATAGTTCACAATCACGTCGGCAAAAACAGATACCAGAATCAGCCCGATCAGCATGCACAGCCCCAGCAGAGCCAGCTTGTTTCGGCGAAAACGGGTCCAAATCGACAGCAGCTTGCTCTTTTTCCTGTACCGCTTTCCACTGCTTTGTTTCATATCTCTACCTCGCTCCCACATACTGTGATTTGATTCTCGGGTCGATATACGCATAGAGGATATCCACCGCCAAGTTGGTGATTCCCACCGCCACAGCGACAAAAAGTACAGAAGCCATCACCATCGGCGTATCCTTAGCCCTGACTGAGGCAATCATCAGAGAACCCAGGCCCGGAATGGCAAAAACCGTCTCCGCAATCATAGCGCCTCCCAGAAGGGTACCAAAATTAATGCCAATCACCGTCACCACCGGCAGCAGCGCATTGCGCAGAGCATGCTTGAAAACCACTGTCTTTTCTGAGGCCCCCTTTGCCCGGGCGGTACGGATATAGTCCTGCCGA
Organism: uncultured Eubacteriales bacterium; assembly: GCA_949747935.1. The sequence continues at coordinate 14,882 of CATKHE010000170.1, read as the reverse complement.
ATAACCTCCAGCATAGTGGAGCGGGTCATACGGATCAGAGTGGCCAAGGTGGTGGCCGCCACCGCAATGGAGGGCATAATAAAACTCTTCCAGGAATCCACCCCTGTGGCGGGCAGCCAGTGCAGTGTGTTCGCAAACAGCAATATCATCATCAAGCCCAGCCAGAAGGAGGGCATGGAGGTCATCAGCAGAGCGGACACTGTACTTGCGTAATCAATGATGGAGTACTGCTTGACCGCTGAGACAATACCCACCGGGATTCCAATCACCACTGAGATAACAATCCCCCAGAAGGCCAGGCGGAGGGTGTTGGGGAAACGGGCCAAGAGCTCCCCAAATACCTCCACATCGTTTCGGTATGACCTTCCAAAATCCCCGTGAAGAGCGTTCCCTATATATCGGAAATACTGGATAAAAAAGTTGTCATTTAGCCCCATTTCCTCCCGTTTTGCAACAATTTCCTCCTCTGTTGCGCCGTCACCCAGACGCATGCGGACCGGGTCGCCCGTGGTCAGGCTCATAATGGCGAAGATAATGAAGGATATCCCCAGCAGAACGGGGATAAGCATCAGCAAACGCTTTCCTATAAATTTCAGCATGGCTCCTCCCATTCCTTTGTCAGTGCTTCCGCATAGCTGCGTGCAGTCCTTTTCCGCACGGTTTGCCGAAGGAGGCCGCGGAAACGGCCTCCCACAGCATCTCTTCTTTTTACCAGTGGTAATTAAAAATATAGTACCGGCTGGTGGAGTTGGACACCACCCCCTGAAGAGCCTCGTCCGCCGCCACTGTGTTCAAGCCGCAGAACAGTGGGATCATCACCGCGTTCTCCTCAACCAGTTCACAAATCTCTTCAATTACAGCCAGTCGTTTCTCCGGGTCGGACTCCACCCGGGACTGATCCAGCAGCGCGTCCAGCTCAGGAATCTTACAGCGGAAGAAGTTGTTGCTTCCGCCGTACAGGGCACTGTGGAATCGGGAATAGAGGGTGTAATCCGCATCCGGGAACATGGAGATGATGGCCCACACACAGATTTCAAAGTCCCCCTCGTTATAGATGTCCTCCAGAAAAGCTCCCTTCTCCATTACATCCAACTCAACGGTGATCCCTATCTGACGCAGCTCATCCTGAAGAATCTGGGCCGGCTTGCTGTACAGAGGGCTCTCGGTACACTTCAGGGTCACGGTCACACCGTTGGGATACCCAGCCTCCGCCACCAGGGCTTTCCCCTTTTCCACATCCAGCGGCTGTCCCACAAAGTCCCTGGGGTACCCTGCCGCTGTGGGGGCTACGGGGACCTGAACGGGAACGCCGTTCCCCTCCAGAGCCCCCAGAATAATATCGTCCCGGTTGACCGCGCAACTCACCGCCTGCCTCAGTTTCTGATTGGCGAAGGGTCCTTTTTCATTGTTAAACGCCACAAAAACAAACATGGATGAGCTGGTCTCATAGAGCTTGATCCCATCTTTGCTCCGCAGATTGGCCAGCTCACTGGCGGGCGGGTTGTCCAACACGTCGATCTCGTGGTTCTCCAGGGCGTAAACCGCTGTGTTCTGGTCTGTGTATATTTTCAGCTTCAGGTCCTTAATGGGAGCGGGGCCTTTGAAGTAGTCGTCAAAGCGGACAAAAGACAGGCTCTCTCCGTTTCTCCACTCCACAAACCGATAGGCGCCCGTGCCCACCGGATTGCGTCCGAAGCCCTCCTCGTCCGCCTCCATCGCCTTTTTGCTTACAATGGAAGCCGGTGCGCAGGCCAGACAGCTCAGGATTGGCTCATAGGCATATTTCAGTGTAACCTTCACCTCCAGCTCCCCTACGGCCTCAGCCTTTTCAATCGTTCCCATAATCTTGGCCGCATAGGTGGAAGCGGCTGACTTGTTGATGGAATATTCCACATCCTCTGCCGTAAGAGGGTCACCGTTGTGGAATTTGACTCCCGGCTTGATTTTAAAAGTGATCTCCGACCGGTCCTCTGAGAAAGTCCAGCTCTCCGCCAGATTGGGAACCAGGGAACCGTCCTCCTCCTCCAGAACCAGCGTGTCAAAGACTTGGGTGATAGGCAGGAAAGAACCCGAGTCAGTCACCATATACGGGTTCAGAGAAATGGGCTCCACAGTCATTCCAAAATTTAGGGAATCCCGCGTCTGTCCGCTCCCCTGTCCGGAATTTCCCGGATCTTTGTCATTCACCGGACCTTTCTTGGAACAGCCGGCAATTGAAAGGAGCAATACAATACTTAAGATACAGCTAATTAATCTTTTCATTTTGAGCACCTCTCTGTTATTTTTAGATTCGGAACCGCTTGTTTCTCCCCGGTCTTATTGTAACTCTATCTCGCTAAAGAGACAAACGGATATTTGGTCATCACTGCTATGACCGCATGGTAATAGTTGAATATTTTTCCTAAATAATGTCCAATATTTTTATATATATTACACAATTTTTTAGATTTTTACGCCACCCATCCCCCCACAGCGCAACCGCCTTTTAAATTTTTCCCAACCTACATCTTTTCATGAAACGACTTTCATTCACTGTCGAATTGTGCTATAATTTTTTCAATCCCCTTCATTACACTCAATGGCCCGCACCATTTGGAGATGAATCCCATGATTTATGACCATCGGCTCCTTTTATACTTCCAGACCATTGCCAAGCATCAGAGCATTTCAAAAGCCGCTGAAATGCTGTATCTCTCTCAATCCTCCCTGAGCAAATTCTTGAAGACGCTGGAAAGTGAGGTGGGGGTAAAGCTGGTTGACCGCCGTACGGTTCCTCTGAAGCTCACCCCGGCAGGTCAGCATTTCCTGCAGTACCTGGAGGAGTCCAGCAGACTGTATGACAAAGCCATGTTGGATATTTCCCGCCTGGGGAATGCCACAGCTCACAAATTTGTCATCGGCGCCTCCAGTATGATCAGCGGGATGATCAGCAACGCTTTCCCGGAATTTCACCGCTGCTACCCTGATATTCAACTGACACTGGTAGAAAATCACTCTGAGGATTTGATTCAGCTTTTGGCCCGAAAAAAGCTGGACATGGCGGTTCTGGTTAGAAATGGGAACGAATTGGACGGCACAGAGCGGACCTTCGAGCTTCTTGTATCTCAGCCACGGCTCATCGTGGTATCCAAAAAGAATCCGCTCGCCCAACTGTCCAACGCCAACAACGCTCTGGACCATCCCCAATACCTTGACATCCATCTTCTGGCAAATCAAAAGCTGATTGCCGGCAGACAGGGACAGAAAATATATGCGGACATCACCCGCATGGTGAAGGAAAGAAAAATTCCTATCCACAGTTTTCTGGAAACCCAATCCATCGAGACCATGGTCAGCTTCACCCTTCAGGACTATGGTGTCAGCTTTATTCCAGCCTTCTACCTTCGGCGTTTTTCTCACCTTCAGGAGTTGGTCTTTTTTTACTCCAATCACCCGGAACTCCAGTGGGCCCTCACATTGGAATTCTGTTCTCATGAGCTCACACCCCCGGAGCGCCGTTTTACTGACATTTTGAAAAAGGTATGTCAGTACTAGCCCCTTTGCCCATTGATAAAAGCCTCCTCCGGCGTGCGGCAGCACGTCAGAGGAGGCCTTCTTATCTCAGCAGCGAACCTTCGAAAGGGCTATGAAAAGAGACTGCTGTGTTCAATATTCGTCAAAGTGGTAATCAGCGCATTGATATGGTCATACATCAGCTTGGACGCCCTGTCTGGGTCGTGGGCCTTGATCGCTTCAAATATCTGTGCGTGGAACAGGGTGGAGCCCACCAAGGTATAGTCCATAAAGGAAAACTGGATATAGGCAGAATTCTGGGTCAGGATCAACTTCAGCAGGTTGAAGATGACAGAATTATCCGCAATTTCAGCAAGCTTATAATGAAATTCCAGGTTTTCATTTTCCGCCGGCCTGCCCATCGCTCTGGCATTCCGATGCCGCTCCAAAATCCGCTCGATCTCCTGAATATCCTCCTCAGAGGCCTTGAGGGCAGCCTGTTCCGCCGTCTTTGTCTCCAAAAGGAGGCGAGCCTCCAAAATATTCAAATAGACCTTCTTGTCATTCTTCGCATAGAGCTCCAGTAAAACGTCCACGTACTTTTTAGACTCCACATTTTGCCGCAGCTGCTGAAAATAGGTTTGGCCCTTCTCTGTCAAGACCCGGCCTTTGTTGCTCACCTTTTCCACGATTCCCCGCTCTTCCAGCGCATGGAGTGCCCTGCCGATGTTTGCCTGAGGGGCGTCCACCTGGGCGCAAAGCATACTCGCCCCTACCGGCGTGTTGATCTGCGCCATTTGCTCCAATATGACATACTCTAAATTTCGGCGAGCCATATTATCCCTCTTCACCCTGAAAATTTCCAAACCCCGGCTCCAGCAGCCCAACGGCCGGACGGCGTCCGGTTATTCTTTATCATAACGAAAAACAGTCGCAATTGTCAACTATAAAAGTGCGTCTATTCCCTCTCAGCACAAAAATCCGGGTAAAACTGCTCTTAATTTCTTCTGATCGCTCAAGTCAGGCATCACAGATGTTCCGCCAATGTCAGCAGCCCGGAAAGTCCCACCAGAGCATACACTGCTCGCTGCATCATTTTCATGTCAATGCGCTCCAATATCCGAACGCCCGCCCATTTCCCCGCTGTGATTCCTAAAATCCCCAGCACAGTCAGCGGCAGAAAGCTCAGTGAGTAGAACCCCTTCTGGATCCGTATTGTCAGATTAATGACAGACGTCAGTGCGAAGAGAAACTGAAGATTTGCCGCATAAACCTTTTTCTCCTCTGTAACAGACAGGTAATATACCGCCATCAGGGGACCGCCGATTCCAAACAGGCCGCTGGACATCCCCGAAACCATGGCGCACACCGCTGTGCTCATCAGGCCTCCGCTCACCCTGACCGTGGGAAAGGGCAGCAGAAAATACAGAGATATCAATATTAAAAACACGCCAAAAGCGATGCCCAGCCCCTCCATATTCAGCCCTCCGGCCGCATGGAGACTTGCGATGCTGCTCACCTCATACAGAACAGCCGGCAATACAACTAATTTCGGCCTGATATATTCCCGGAACTGCCACGCCAGAGCCACACTCGCCCCTAGGGTGATGGAGGAGGCCAACGCCGGGGCCTGAAGCATATCAAAGAAATATGGGAGAACCATCATCAGCAGAATGGCCGCTCCAAATCCCATCACTGCCTGAAGCACTCCGGCCACCGCAGAGGCGAACAGCAAAACGACAACTATCATGAAAACCGCCTTTTCTTCTCAATCCCACTTCGGCGGCCTCACTGTGAGAAACCGCCGAATGTGTCATAAGGCCTACAGCCGCTGGGCAAGGCGGCAGATTTTTTCCGCCCCCTCCCGCAGTGATGCCTCGTCGCTGGCAAAGGAGAGGCGGACATTTTTACCGCCCGCATGATCAAAGGCCGTGTCCGGCACAATGGCAACCCCCTCCTCCTCCAGAAGACGCTGGCAAAACTGCGTACTGTCCATACCGCTCTGTCCAATATTCAGATACATATAAAAGGTCGCGTCAGGAACCACAAACCGGACAGCGCCGCAGGGCTCAAAGTAGTTCAGTAGAATATCTCGCCGTCGCTGATACTCCAGACGCATACACTCCACATCCTGCGCACCGTTTTTTACCGCGTCCACCGCCCCCTTCTGCACAAATGCCGGCAGGCAGGTTGATGTGTACTGGTGGACCTTCAGCATCGCCAGGGTCAGCTCCCTGGGCGCAGCCGTATAGCCCAGTCTCCAGCCCGTCATGGCATAGGCCTTAGAAAAGCCGTTGATGGTCACTGTCCGATCCCGCATACCCTCCAAACTTGCGATGGACACATGCTCCCGGCCATAAATCAGCTTTTCATACACCTCATCGGAGATGACAAGCAGCTCACGCTCCACTGCCAGGGCCGCGATCTCCTCCAGCAGCGCCCTGGGATAGACCGCTCCCGTCGGATTGTTGGGGGTGTTCAAAATAATCATCCGGGTCTTGGACGTGACAGCCCGGCGGATATCCTCCACCCGGGGCAGCCAGCCATTCTCCTCCCGGGCGCGGACCACCACCGGAACCCCCCGGGCCAGCAAGATAATCTGCTCATAGCTCAGGAAGGCTGGCTCAATTACAATCACCTCGTCCCCCAGATCAATCAGGGCGTTCACCGCGCAGAAGAGAGCCTCGGCACAGCCGTTCAAAATCAGGATTTCCTTTTTAGGGGCATAGCGCAGGCCGTTATCCCGCTCCAGCTTTTCCGCCACAGCCTCCCGCAACGGCAGAATACCCCGATTGGGCGTATAGTGGGTGTCCAGCGCCTCCAGCGAGGCCATGGCCGCCGCCACGGTGTGTCCCGGCGTGGAAAAATCCGGCTCACCCACCTGCAACTTTATCACCTGCCGTCCCTGTCGCTCCAGAGCCGCCGCCCTCTCCCCGATCACCCGAATCCCGGACAGCTTGATCTGATCCATATGATTTGACAATTCTCTCATCCCCTGTTCCTCCTCTCCCATCAAATCTTGGCCAGCGCCTCATCCTTCAAAGCCACGTCATAGGTAATCTCACACAGGGCGTCACCCCCCAGAACCGACATGCCCAGGGCACAGCGGGCATGCCGTCCCTTCTCTCCAAGCAGCTGGACCAACAGATCGGACGCCCCATTAAGCACCTTTGGCTGGTCGTAAAAGTCCGGTTCCGAACTGATGTAACCTGTAACCTTCACAATGTGGTCAATATTATCCAGTCCTCCGCACAGGTCATCCAAAACGGCCAGTGCGTTCAGGGTGCACAGCCGGGCCGCCTGATACCCCTCCTCGACGCGGTCGGCTGACACACGCCCCATGTATTGGAGCACGCCATTCACCTTCGGCGTATTGCCGGCGGACATCACCAGAGCTCCGCAGCGGCTGGCGCACACATAATTTGCCATCGGCGCGGTAAACGGGGGCAGCGCAATCCCAAGTTCGGCCAATTTTTCCTTCACTGTCATCATCAATCACCCTTTAGTTTTTAATGTTCTTCGGAGAACCGTTCAACAGAGCGCGCAGGTTCTCCGCACTTTTATTAATCAGATTCTGCCGGGTCTCCAGCGGGGACCACGCCACATGGGGAGATGCGATACAGCGGGGGTGAAGCGCCAGGGGGTGGTCTTTGCCGCAGGGTTCCGGGTCAAATACATCCACACCAGCCATATAAATTTTCCCGCTGTCCAGGGCGTCCACAACATCCTGCGTTTTCAGCAAAGCTCCCCGGCCCACATTGATCAGAATCACCCCATCCTTCATCTGGGCAATGGTGTCTTTGTTGATGATATAGCGGGTCTCATCTGTAAGGGGGCAGTTGGTACTGATGATGTCCGCGCTCTGAAGAAGGGTCTCCAAATCTACGAAGCTCAGCCGGTCGCATTCCCACTCCTTCACCGGCCGCCGGCGGTAGGCCAAAACCCGCATGTCCATCGCCATGGCAACCTTAGCGATGGCGTATCCGATGTCCCCCATGCCGATAATGCCCAGTGTCTTTCCCGTAAGCTCCATCTGACGGATGTTGCTGACCTCTGGCTCGTTCAGGTTCTGCCAGCCAGTATTTTTCATAAAATCGTCAAAAAACTCAGTACGGCGGCAAATCTGGAACAGGAGTGCAATCGCCATTTGGGCTACCGCCCCGCGTCCATAGCCCGGGATGTTGCACACCGCCACACCGTGCTCTCGGGCGGCTCTGCAGTCGATAAAATCCACCCCGGTTCCGAAGGTCCCTATCATCTTCAGCTTGTCGGCATACTGGAATATCTCCGCAGGGAAGCGTACCCGGTTGGTAAAGGCGGCATCCACCCCCTTCAGCCGCTCAGCCAGCTGCTCCGGTGTGGTATCATCGTAGTAGATAACCTCGCCGATCTCTTCCAGCGGTTTCCAGGAGGTTCCCCCCGCATTGACCAAAAATCCGTCCGTAATTAAAATTTTCATTCTGTTTTCTCCTTACTTTTATGATGGATGTATCCTGCTCCGCCTGCGCACTCTTCCGCCCAAGCGGAATCCCCCAGCAGAGGGCAGCCACCGCAAGATATAACCCGTACCTTGCAGCGGCCGCTTTTTGAGCTGAAAGCCTTCTTCTAAAATGCGCCGTCTCCCTCTACGCCCGGTTTCCCTGCCTTGCGGCTGTTCCTGATGACTGCCGCCGTGATGGAGACTATGCTCAAAAGAATCAGCACCAGGCTGATCGGCCGGGTGAACAGGGTGGTGAGATTGCCGGACGACAGCACCAGTGCCTGGCGGAGATATCGCTCCGCCATTGGGCCCAAAATCAGGCCCAACACCAGGGGCACCACGTCAAAGTCCAGCTTTTTCAAAATAAAGCCGACGAATCCAAAGGCGAGGGCGACCCAAATTTCAAAAGTGTTTCCTGAGGACGCAAACGAGCCGATCATGGCGAAGATAGCGATCCCAGGCACCAGATATTCCTTTCGAATCAGGGCAATCTTGGCCAGAGGCCGCGCCCCCAGCATACCGATGATGACCAGAACAATATTTGCCATCAGGAGACAGGCAAATATGGGATAGACAATATCCATATGCTCAGCAAAAAGCAGCGGCCCAGGGGAATAACCTTGAATCGTCAACGCGCTCAGCAGCACGGCGGTTACCGCATCGCCGGGAATGCCCAGGGTCAGCATGGGAATCATCGCGCCGCCGGTAACGGCGTTATTGGCCGTCTCACAGGCGGCCACCCCCTCCGGAATACCGGTTCCGAACCGCTCCGGCGTCTTGGAGGCCCGCCTGGCCTCATTATAGGACACGAATGATGCAATATTCGCCCCTGCGCCAGGGAGGAGCCCCACAAAGGTGCCAATCAGTGTGGAACGCAGCCATGTGGGGACCAGTCCCGTCAGCGCCTGCCTGCTGGGCAGAATTCTGCTCACCTCATTGGTCTTCTGTGCCTGACGCTTCATCCCCTGCTCAATAAGCAGGAAGACCTCTGAGACAGAGAACACCCCAATCACCGCAGGCAGGATGTTGATACCGGCCATCAGCTTGGGTATGCCAAAGGTAAAGCGGGTGGTTGCCACCATGGGGTCCATTCCAATCATACCGATGGCAACCCCCAGCACCCCCACAATAGAACCCTTTACCAAGTCCTTGGACAGGGAAAAGATAATGCTAAGGCCAAATACCGACACAGCAAAATATTCCTGAGCTGAAAAACGCAGGGCAAAGCCAGCAATGGTCTGGGACAGGAGGATCAGAATCACCGTGCTCAGAAATCCGCCGATACCTGAACTGATGGTGGCAACTCCCAGGGCCTCTCCGCCCCTCCCCTGCCGGGCCATCGGGTAGCCGTCCAAAAGGGTGGCGGCAGCCCCGGGCGTCCCCGGCGCGTTGACCAAAATTGCGGTGATACAGCCTCCATAAATCCCGCCGCAGTAAATGCTCAGCAGGAAAACCAGTGATGGGATCGCCTCCATCCCGAAGGTGAAAGGAATCAGCAGAGAGATGGCAAGGGTAGCCGTCAGACCGGGAATCGCCCCCACGACAGTCCCAAAAAACACGCCACCCAGCATGAGCAGAAAATTTTGAAGAGTAAACACCTGCATAAACCCGTATGTGATGAAGTCCATTCCGCACCTCCTTAAATCAACAGTCCTTCGGGAAGAGACACGCGGAACACCATGCCGAACACAACATACAGCAGAGCAGTGAAAACTGCCGAGACCAGAAGCTTAATCCACAGCTTTTGGAGAACCGGCTCCAGATTGTAAAACATCGCCGCAAGGTAGAGGAACGTCATCACAACGAATCCCACCGGCTTCATCAGAAAAGGGTAGGCCAGAGTCAACGCCATTGCGATCAGCAGGGGCCTGGCGTTTTGAATCACAACCTCCTGCGGCTGGCTCGCGCCCCTTCTGTAGCGGAGCAACTCTCTCACAGTCAAAATAATCCCCAACAGTACCAGCAATCCCCCTACAATCTGCGGAAACAACCCAGGTGGCGTACTGGCAGTAACGGGTGAGGGAAGCGCCCGGCCGGCCCAGACAAAATAGGCCCCAATTCCGGCCACTACGGCCCCCATAATAACATTGACCTTATTCAGTCCAACGCCTTTTTTCATACTTCAACTCCATTTTCTAATTCCAAATCCCATCAGGCAAGTCCCAGATCCTTCAGCACTGCCTCAACACTGCCATAAGATTCCTCCAGGAAGGTGTAGAACTCCTCCGAGGTCAGATACCAGGGATCAATTCCACCCTTGACGGCCGCTTCCTGGAACTCTTCATTGTCAAAAGCGGCCTTACAGGCCTCCTTCAGCTTGTCCACCACATCCTCAGGGGTCCCCTTCGGCACACCTAGGCCACGCCAACTGCTGTAAATCACATCGTAGCCCAATTCCTCAAAGGTGGGCACATCGGGCATCTGCGCAATGCGGTCGGAGGTCATAACGCCGAAAGCGGTCATGCTGCCGTCCCGCAGATACTCCAAAACAGTGCCGCTGGAGATGATAATAGCGTCCACATGTCCACCCAGAAGCGCAGCCACTTCCTCGTTGCTGCCGTCATAGGGCACATAGGTCACCTCAATGCCCATCTCCCGGTTGGCAACAGCCCCGGCCTGATGCCAGACCGAGCCGTCGCCGTTGGTAGCAACCCTCAGCTCGCCGGGATGATCCTTGGCATAGGCCACATAGTCATCCAGAGTGGGGAACCGCTCTGTCATCGCCACATACACAGTGGGCTGAATGGAGAAGGTGCTGATCAGCTCAAAATCCTTGAAGCTCAGGTCCGCCAGCCCCAGCGCCTCCGATGTCAAAACATCAAAAGTGAACAGGGCCACTGTATATCCGTCCGGGTCCGCAGCCTTCGCCTGCGTCAGTCCCACCGTACCCGAACCCCCTGTGATATTGACCGCATTTATGGTGGCGTTCAGCTCCTTCTCGATATAGGAGGCGTACAGGCGGGTTGCTACATCTGTCCCGCCTCCCGCTGACCAGGGGATGACCAATTCAATATCTTTGGAGGGATACTCCGTCTGTTTCTGCCCACATCCCACAATGCTGAGCGCAATCATGACAGTCACTGCAAACAATAGGCCTCTTTTCATCTGTTTCATGTTCTTTACTCCTTTCAAAAGCATCATATATTCGACACAGGGTACCCCCACCGCTCCGGACACACACCGGCAGGCAGCGTGCCAGATTCCTTGAGATACCCAAATATCGCTGAACAAGGAAAATACATACAGAATTTTCTCAAAACTTATCTTTACTCTTCATATTTAACGCAATAACAACTTAGTATTAATCTTATATAGATTATTAATAATCTATCATTAATCATTTTTGATCTACATGAAATATATCACAGAACAATATCTTTGTCAACTGCCCCATTTTTATGAAGAAAGCAATAAAATCATTTTTATAAACAAAAGCAGCATAATTTCGACATCATAACCCACTTTTTGATGTGTATATTTATTTTTTATTGTTTTTTAAAAAATGTTCCACAAAAATTATGCACTTTCTACAATTCCAATCAAATCCGTTTAAGGATAGCATGTTCCCCTCCAAAAACTTCGAGGCCCAGGCATATACCCGGGCCTCGAAGTTCAGCTTCCTGTCGCCTGTCGAACCATATTTTCCGCCAGAATTCCATAGCCTCGAGTGGGATCGTTGACCAACACATGGGTCACCGCTCCCACCAGCCGGCCGTTTTGAAGGATGGGGGAGCCGCTCATCCCCTGAACAATGCCGCCGGTGGCCTCCAGCAAAGCCGGATCAGTAACCTGAATCATCATGCTCCGGGTTCCGTCTCCTTGAGGGTACAGGTGAGTGATTTCAACGTCAAATTCCTCCACCTCATCCCCCCGGATATTGGACAGGATTGTCGCCGGACCGGTCTCCACTTGACTGCGGGCTGCCACTTCCATTGGCTCTATGGCGCTACCCACCGTCTCCTGGGGCATCTGTCCAAAAATGCCAAGGTTGGTATTGGCGTACAGTGTGCCCAAGTCCCGGGTCAGATCGAACTGACCGTGGAGCTCACCGGGGGCACCGCTGGCTCCCTTCTTTACCTCAGACACGCTCGCCGGCATAATACTGCCCGATTCCAGCGGCATGAGCATGGAGGTGTCCACATCGTTGATCCCGTGGCCCAAGGCGCCGAAAACTCCGCTGTCCGGATCATAGAAGGTCATGGTGCCAATACCCGCCATGGAGTCCCGCAGCCACACCCCCAGCTGGTAGACGCCTTTGCTGTTTTCTACCGCTGCCGCCGTCAGTCTGAGCTGCCGCTGGCCCCGCACCGCCTGAATGGTAAGAGGCTCATCCTCGCACTGGGCCACCAGAGCCTGGACCTCCTCAATGGTGTCCACCTCTCCGCCATTGATATGGGTGATCACATCTCCCGTTTTCAGACCGCAGTCCCGGCCGGGGTAGGAGGTCCCGTCATCCGTCTCCACCGGGGACAATCCCACCACCAGCACACCATCAGAAAACAACTTGATACCCACCGCTTTACCCAGCGGGATAACCCGGCGGGCAGAAGTCTGGCCGTCCTGGCCGCCCTGGACAGCCGCCACACTGTCCAACTCCACCGATGCGGAGGCCGCCACAGCAGCGCTTCTGGCCCGATTTCCCATCAGAGGAAGTGTCAGACAAACTGCCGCTCCCAGGGCAATCAATCCCACCACCCCCGGGCCTTTTTTCTTATCCTTTTCCATTATTCCACCCCCTTGCCAAAAATAAAAAAGCGGGCGGTGCGAAACCGCCCGCCCTCTCATTATGGCCGGAGTTGTTATGATTCAACCGTGGGGAGAAATTACAGCTTTTCCTCCCATTCGCCTTGCCGGAATCCGATCAGCACAAAGCCGTCTCCCACCAGAAGGGGCCGCTTCACCAGCATTCCGTCAGTGGACAGAAGCATCAGCTGCTCTTCCTCACTCATGGCGGGCAGCCTGTCCTTCAAGCTCAGCTCCCGGTATTGAATGCCAGAGGTGTTAAAAAATTTTTTCAGCGGCAGGCCGCTCTCCTTCCACCAGGCCCGCAGCTCATCGGCGGTGGGATTTTCCTCCTTGATATGCCGCAGGGCGTAGTCCGCGCCATGCTCATCCAGAAATTTTTTGGCTTTCTGGCAAGTGGTACATTTAGGATACCATAGAAACAGCATTACATACACTCCCTATTGACTCATTTGCAGTAAAATCAGGTTTCTTCCCGGCCATCGTCCGGCATAGATAAAATACCGCCGTAGAAACGGCAACGCCCATCGCGTTTAAAATGATATCGTTAATATCAAAGCTTCGGCCAAAAACCGATTGTAAAAGCTCGACGATTAACGAAACAGCCACGCCTGCGATCACTGTTCGTTTCCATCCACTGCCCTTTTCGGAACAGGGGATAGAGAATCCCAAAGGGGAGATACATTTTTGAACCCCTATTGCTGTTTTAAGTAGGCCGCCAAAGGCGGCCCTATGGGCCTGTCCGGCTGAACTGCTCAGCCAGCATTTTCAGCTCCCCCAGGGTGGACACGGTAATGCTGCTCTCCAGCAGGCGTAGCTGGGCTTTGGCCGACATCTGATCCCAGTAGGACAGCAGGGCAGCATCGTGGCCCACCACGTCCTGGGGCAGACGGTAATATTGCTCAAATTGTTCCATAAAGCTCCCCTCCCGGCCACAGTTTGCCCGGGAACAGGGGTAATCATACGAAAAGGAGGCTGCCCGGACGGACAGCCTGCCTTACAAAACTCAGTCCTGTTTCTCTTCCTCTGTAACGGCCTCCACAGCGTCAGCTGCGGTCTCGGCGGCGGCTTCAACCACTTCCTCCACAGGCTCAGGGTCGCCGGGCTGCTTCAGCTCCGCAATGCGGTCGTTGTTGGCCTCGATAGCCGCTTTGGCGGCGGTGATCTTCTCGCAGGCGGCGGCATAGGCCCCGTCGGGCGTGGCGCCCTGCTCGGCGTAGTAGAGCTTGCCGATCTCCATGTAGGCCTTTTTGATGGCGTCCTCCTCGGCCATGTTGGCGGTTTTCAGCTTGGCGATCTCGGCCAGCCGCTTGGACTGGGCCACACCCGCCTGAGCCAAATCGGTGGCCCTATCCTTCAAATTCTCAAAGGTGCTTCTAAAATCCATGGTAGTAACCTCCTTAAATTACGGTCTCCCGTTTGGTGTCTCTATTCTATCCGATTTTCCACCGAGGCGCAAGAGGCTTTGTCGTTATTTAATGATTTTTTCATCTCCGCTTCAGGCTGCTTTTATTGTTTCGACAAATGACCGGCCTGTTAATACCGCCCGAAGTCACCGGAGCGGCCCTGGGTCACGTCAGAGCCAAATTCGTAGTCCTTGCCGGGGAGGATAGCATTGAGGGCGATGCCCGCGATGGCGGCGATGGCCAGAGAGGTAAGGGTGATAGAGGTGCCGCCCACGTTGAAGGTGAGGCCGGAGAACTCGTTGCTGAAGCCCCAGATCTTAAAGCCCAGGCCGCACACCATGATAACGGCGGCAATGATAAGATTCCGGGAGTTGGTGAAGTCCACCCGATTCTCCACCACATTGCGCACGCCGATGGCAGATATCATACCGTAGAGGATGAAGGACACGCCGCCGATGATAGCGGTGGGGATGGAGTTGATGACAGCGGCAAACTTGGGGGAGAAGGACAGCGCCACGGCGTAGACAGCAGCCAGCCGGACCACCTTGGGGTCGAAGACCTGAGACAGCTCCAGCACGCCGGTGTTCTCGCCATATGTGGTGTTGGCGGGGCCTCCGAACAGGCCGGCCAGGGAGGTGGCGACGCCGTCGCCGATGAGGGTACGGTGCAGGCCCGGGTCCTCAATGAAGTTCTCCTCCACCGTGGCGGAGATGGCGGACATGTCGCCGATGTGTTCCATCATGGCGGCCAGGGCGATGGGG
>CATKHE010000169.1 GCA_949747935.1 uncultured Eubacteriales bacterium | reverse complement strand
TCGCAGGTGGTCAGCTTCATCCGGCCCACCTGCTCCCGCTCCACCACCTCGGTGAGGAATTTCAGCCGCTCCAGGGTCAGCCGCCCGCCGGGCAGGCGCAGGCGGAGCATGTGTTTGGAGGCGTCCCGCTGGGCGTAGGAGCCCAGGCCGCCGGAGATGCCCTTATAGGCCTTCCGGTCGATCTCCCCCTGATTAAAAGCGCCAATGGTCTCTTTGAAACTCTCAATCTCCCCATGGAAGGTATCGGTCCACTGCTTGTTCATATGGTTTTCCAGCCTTTCCCTAATTCAGTTTGTGATTCCCCGGGATGCCCCCGGCCGATTTATAAATTAGTTTTCCACATTATATCAAAAGCAAAACCGGGATACAATCCCTGAGAGGTATTTTGGGCAGCCGTTTTTCTCACAAAACCGCCTGTCCGGGCATAGGCTGAGGCGTAAAATCGTTGATACGGAGGGTCGCTTATGACTGCTTTACCGCATATTGAATATTTCTTGGGGGCCAACTCCCCCGCCGGTTTCTATTCCCTGTATGACCACCTGCTTCCACCGGAACAGGCCAGAGCAATTTATATCCTGAAGGGCGGACCTGGCTGCGGCAAATCCACCCTGATGCGCAAAATCGGCGTTTGGGCCGAGGAGGCCGGGCTGGAAACAGAGTACATCCTCTGCTCCGGCGACCCCGACTCCCTGGACGCGCTTATCCTCCCTTCCAAAGCTGTGGCCATTGTGGACGGAACGGCACCCCACGTGGTGGTGCCGTAAGTACATTAAAACTTCCAGGCGACTTTTACTTCCTGCTGTCCAGTTTCCGGGTTTTTCTCACAAATTTCGATCTTTTCCACCAATCCAACGACCAATTCTCTCGGAACAGTTTCCAGCTTCAAAAGCTCCCGCGCCCGCTCCATCAGGTCGTCCTGGTCCTCGAAACGGTCCCGCTCCGCAAGTTCTTCCTCGATGACCGACAGCCGCCGCTCCAGGCGGCTTTTTTCTTGCAGAAAGGACTGGTTCAGCTCCACGAACTGCCCCTCGCTGAGGACCCCGGTCACCCGGTCCAGGTACAGCGTTTTCAGCGCCTGACTGCGCTTTTCCAGCTGGGCGGACAGGTTCTTTTGCTCCTGCTCCAACCCCTCCCGGCGGGTGTCCTTCTGAGGTTGGAGCTCCTTGGGGTCCAATTGATAATAGGTTTGGACGTAGTACCGGATACGGTCGGAAATCAGGTCGATGAGCTGGTCCAGCCGGATGGAGTGCCGGGTACACAGCTTTTCCTTACTGCTGTCAGCATACAACTTGCACCGCAGGTAGGCCCGCTTACCGTTGGAACACTTGCTCATGGTGGACCCGCAGTCAGCGCACTTCACCAGGCCGGACAGCAGATGGGCCTCGCCGGTGCCGTCCGTTCTGGAGCGCAGCTTCAAGCCCCGCTGGACGGCCTCAAAGGTTGCCCGATCAATAACGGCCTCATGGGTACCCTCCACCCGGTACCACTCGCTCTCAGGCGTGTCAATGATAACCTTGGACTTGTAGCTGACCTTACGCCGCCGGCCCTGTATCATGACGCCTGTGTACATCTCGTTCGTTAAAATTCGTCCCACCGTCACCTTGTTCCACAGCCCAAAGTCGTTCTTGATTGGGTGGTTGCAGGTCCAGCCCCGCTCCGCCTTGTAGCGGGTAGGATTTGGGATACCGCGCTGGTTCAGCAGGTAGGCGATGTTCTGCCGTCCGTGTCCCTCCAGCGACCACTGATAGATCTGCCGCACCACCTCCGCCGCCTCCGGGTCGGGAATGATGCGGGCTTTGTCTGCCGGGTCCTTGCGGTAGCCGTAGATGGGAAAACCGCCGATGTATTTGCCCTCTTTCCGCTTCAGGTCGAACACCATGCGGACGTTTTCGGACAAATCCTCCAAATACCACTCGTTCACCAGGCCATTGATCTGCCGGGCCTTTTTGTTGCCCTTGACCTCCGTGTCGGCGTTGTCTGCCACCGCAATGAAGCGGATGCCCCAGAGGGGGAACAGGCCGTGGATGTACTTCTCCACCAGTTCCATATCTCGAGTGAAGCGGGACTGGCTCTTACACAGGATGATCTGGAATTTCTTCTGCTTGGCGGCCTCGATCATGCGGTTAAAGTCGGGACGCTGGCTGTCCACCCCGGAGTAGTCCTCATCACAAAACAGACCATAAATGTCCCACCCGTGGTCGACGGCGTAGCGGGTTAGCAGGGACTTCTGATTCTGAATACTCTCAGATTCTGGCTGCTGTTTGTCTTCGTCCTCTTTACTCAGTCGTGTATAGATTGCACAAAGGATTTGTTATACCTCCTTCAAGGCGTAACTGCTCGGTATCATCATGCGGCTCAGTAAAGATTATGAGATTTCCGTCTCTTCTGCTGAGGCTATGGTCGAAATTTCTCACTTCCACACCTTTCTCAAACACTTATGAATACAGATTCTTAAATGTCTTTTCCGATAAAATGGCAAAGGCATCATTGGTGTAGTTCTTTTATGAGCCATGTAGTAATAGTTCGATGGATAAACTGTTTGTCTGCTTTGATTATCACCATGTGATACTCACTCAAAATCAAAATCGAGTCTTTCATTAAAATCACCTCCAGTAAACTTTATGAAGCATAATATGTGAAATATGAAACGGCACACATGATCTGCACATCTGCCGTTTAAGGGAGGGCTCAGGCAACGGTCCGGTCCGCGAACATGTGCCGGAGCTGGCGGTTCAGACCCTCGATGATGTTGGTCGCGTAGGGGATATCGAATTCCGGCAGGTCAGGCAAGGGAGCGCCGTATGCCACAACGCGCCCTACAGTCTCCAAATCGGAGAAGTCGGTGATGACCGTCGCCTGCTGGCAGCAGTATGTCAGATTGATGGAGTCTTTAATATCGGTTAACTCCAGCTTGTGGGCCATAGCACGGGCGCTGGGTGTATTGCGTTTTTCTGGAAAAGAAAAAAGCGCGGTCTGTCAATTCCCCTGGAACTGACGGATCGACACCCAAAGCGGGCACTAAAGTCTCAGCGCCCTTTTTCAATTGTCTGTAACGAGGGTTCGGCTCCCGCCAGTTGCTTGAAAACCCTCATTTACATCTCTCATTTGACGGGTAAAAATTCAAAAACCCCGAAAACCACCTATGCCGTAGGCTTTCCGCCTACGGCACCTAAAGTGGGCGTTTATTTTGGTGCGGCTGACGGGAGTCGAACCCGTACGCCCATCCGGACACAAGCACCTCAAGCTTGCCAGTCTACCAATTCCAGCACAGCCGCAAAGCGCAGTCATTACACTGACCGCTTAATTATTATACTGTTCCTTAAAGGATTTGTCAACGGGATTTTTCAAGTTTTTAAGCACAATAGAAATCAACAAAAAAGTTCATTGACAGATAGTTCATTTTGCGCTAGAATAATAAAACTATCTGCTCTTTTTGCTTCCATAACTCAGCAGTATAGAGCGACTGCCTCCTAAATTACAAAGTGTACCCTTTGTCAACGACAAAATCAGAAATGGACACCCCAAGGTTTGGGCAAGGATTAGAAATGGTAGAAGGCCGGATAGAGTGATAGTAATTGTCACGGGGTCAACGAATCGGGAACAGTTTCTTGCTTCAAAAGATAAAGCACCAAGCTCGTGTGGAATTTTAAGGATCATAGGATAACCTGTCTAGTCAATCAAATCCTTCATGTGTTCGAAAAAGTTCTCTTGCATGTGGTATCCCAACAATTTCCTCTGCGGGACATGGCTCTGCCGCCTGACGTCATATAAAAACTGAATAATCTCATATAGCCCCAGCAGCTCAGGGGATAGAGCATTCGCCTCCTAAGTGTGCGCAGTTCGTCCGCCAATGGCACCAAAAATTCCATATGCGTCCGTAGCTCAGCAGGATAGAGCGTCCGCCTCCTAAGTAGAGGATGGAGCGCTTCCCCAAAACCGTATATTTAACGCATACAAGTGAATATGCCCCGATAGCTCAGATGGATAGAGCGGTCGCC
>CATKHE010000168.1 GCA_949747935.1 uncultured Eubacteriales bacterium | reverse complement strand
TGTTGAGGTTTCCGTCCCCTCAACCCTGGCGGGATTTCCCGAAAAGTTGCATGTTCGCGTACATCTTACAGAACCGAGGGGAAACTGCGCCCATTTTTCACCACAAAAAAGCCCGCCTGAGAAAGGCGGGCTTTCTTTACCACTGAGCTAAACGCTGATTCGGGGGCAGGGTGCCGGACTGCTCCGCCGCGGTATTTCCCTGGGCGTCGGTCAGGGTGAGCCGGTAGGGCTGCTCCGTCTGCTCGAAGGAGAAGTATGGCCCCCAGGCCAGCAGACTTTCCATGGCGCAGCTGGTGCCCTCCCCGTGGTAGTCGTGGGGGACAAACTGAAAGATAAACCAACCGTCCTCCCGCCTCTCGGCCTGAGCAGAGAAGGTCTCCAGCCCGGGCACGGCATAGATCCAGGGGTGGCGGCTGCTGATATCCTTCAGGTCCAGCTCCAGCGTCCCGGAGACGGCCTCCTCCGGAGCGCCCCACACGGCCGCCACCGCGCCGTTGTCCTCATTTTTTGCCGGGAGGAGGACCACGACGATCCCCTCCTTGGGCAAGACCTGGTGCAGAAGGGACACATTTCTGTCAATGTTCATGGGCTTGGCCGCATCGCCATATTTCTCCACGCTGCCTACCGTAATCCAGCTTTCCCCTTCAGAGAGATAACCGGTGGTATTGCCCTGCTCCACCTGGAGCACCAGCCGGGAGGGGGTAAGGAGGTAGGCCCCCTCCAGCCGCCGGAAGGCCCTGTAGGGGCTGAGGGCGGGCCACTCCAGCATAGTCAGGACCAGCACCGCCAGCACCGCCGCCAGTCCCAGATTTCGTACGATCCGCCACCTCCGGGGCAGCTTGGGCAGGCGGGCCCAAAGCTTTTTCACCCGGTCCCACCGCTTTTCCACAAAATCCGGTATTCTCATGGGGCCACCTCCTTCGTCAGATCCACCGCCAGGTCCAGCTCATCCCGCAGCTCATGGTGGATGCGCAGCTCCTTGGCCTCAAGGGGGACGCCTTCCACGGCCAAGTCCCGCTGGCTCCAGTTCCAGCCGTCCAGAAGGCTCCGGGCGGCGCCGATCTCATAGGTGTTCCCCAAGTCGTCCTCGACCCACAGGTGATTGATTGCCATCTGGTTGACCTCCCAAGGCCGGTCCCAGGTGATCCGCAGGCGGATATAGAGGCAGTCCCCCTCAGGCTCCCGCCATCGGGCCGCCCTGGACACCGAGATTACACTCCGCCCCAGCCGGGCCTCCTCATCCACCTGGAGGATGGCCAGCCGCTCCCCTTCCCAATCGAGGACGCCGTCCTCATACAGGGCCCGGCCCACCGCCCGGGATTTCTGGGCCTCCTCCCACCGGTACTGCTGCTCCCGCAGAAAGTCCAGGCCGGTGTTCAGCGACGCAATCAGGATCAGGGCCATCAGCCCCCACATCAGCGCCTGGGTACACCGCCACAGATACCCCAGCCAGGGGGTGTGGACCCGGGCCAGTTCCTTTTTCAGCTCCCAGGCGTCCCCCATGGCGGCCAGGGCCCGCTCTCCTGCCTCCTCCTCCGAAATATCGGGAAAGATACGCATCAAATCAGCGGTCCGGTCTTCGATGTGCTCCGCCAGCTCACGCCGCGCCGCTTCCCGGTCCGGGCCGAACCGGATGCCGGAGGTGGCGGTGCTCAGCCAGGAGTACATTTCCATAATCTGCTTCATGGCAAGCTCCTCACGCCAGGGCGTTGGCCCCGCCCGACAGCACCTGCTCCACCCCCTGGCGGAACGCCCCCCACTCCGTCCGCTTGTCGTCCAGCAGCTGCTTTCCCCGTCGGGTGAGCTTGTAGTACTTCCGCATCCGCCCGGTGGGCGCCTCCTGCTGGTAGGAGGACAGACACTTGTTCTTCTCCAGGGCGTGGAGGATGGGGTAGAGGGTGCCCTCCTTCATCTGGAACAGGTCGTTGGACCGGCGAGCCAGCTCCTCGATCATTTGGTAGCCGTACATATCGCTCCCCTCCAGCAGGGACAGGATCAGCATGGTACCGCTCCCCGCCATCAGGCCCTTGTCAAATTTCATCTTGACCATCCTTTCTTTTCGTCCCGGCCGCAGGCACCAGTGCTAATGACAGATGAGGCCGTCATCCCCTCCTTGCCTGCGTGCAAGCATTACCTTGTATATCTAGGTATATTATACCTAGATATACAAGGTATGTCAAGACTTTTCTTCCCATTGCATTTTTTCCCAAAACATGCTATATTTGTACCGCTAAGGGGGGAGAATGGTGACTGCTGTCATTACCGACGTACACTACCGCATGTCGCTGGCGCTGATCCGGGACCTGGCTCAGGCCGGGGTCCGGACGGTCTGCTGTGAGCGGGAGGGGGTCCCGGCCCCGCTGGGCTTCGCCTCAAAATACGCGAGGGAGACCGTCCTCCTGCCCCGGGAGGGCTGGCCGGAGGTCCTCTGCGAGCTGTGCGCCAGACTGACCCGGGAGGAGCAGGAGCGTCCCGCCCTGCTGCCCGTGGGGGCGGCCACCCAGGCCGCACTGTCGGCGGAGCGGGACCGCTTCGCCCGGGTCTGCGGTCTGTGCGTCCCGACCCCAGCCCAGCTGGACGCCTTCAACAGCAAGGAGACAGTGGCCCGCCTGGGGGAACAGCTGAACATCCCCGTCCCGGCGCGGTTTGCCCCCGAGCCGGGGGAGGACCTCCCAGCCTTTTTCGCCCATCTCCCTCTGCCCTGCGTGGTCAAGCCCCTGTGCGGGGAGAAATTCGGTCTGTCCGCCGCCCAGCGGTATGTCATCGCCCGGACCCCGGAACAGGGGACGGCGGCCTTCCAGCGGTTTCAGGCTCTCACCGGCGCGCCCCCGATGGTCCAGGAGTACCTGCCCGGGGCCGGGCTGGGCTGCTCCATTCTGGCGGAGGAGGGGACGATCCGGGCCGCCCTGTGCCACCGCCGTGTGCGGGAATACCCCATCACCGGCGGTCCATCCTCCTGCTGCGTCCGGACGGACCGGCCCGACCTGGAGGAGTACGCCGCCCGGCTGGTTGCCGAAACAGGCTACACCGGCCTGGCCATGTTCGAGTTCAAGGAGGGGGCGGACGGACAGCCTCGCCTGCTGGAGATCAACCCCCGGGTGTGGGGTACCTTTCCACTGACCCGGGCCTCCAAGAGCGGCCTCCCCTTGCTGTGGCACACCCTCAGCTGGAACCGGGGCAACCCCGAGGAGGAGCCGGAGCCCCTGCCGCCGCCGGCGCCCTTCCGGCCCTGCAAGATGCAGTTCGCCCCATCCGACCTGATGGCCGGCCTAAGCTGGCTGAAACGGGGCTGCCCAGGCAAAGCGCTGGGGGCACTGGGGGACTTCCTCAGTCCGGCGGTCAAGGACGGCCTGTGGGAGTGGGGCGACCCCAAGCCAGGGCTGATGTACTACCGCTCCCTGCTGAAAAAGGAGAGACCATGACCTACCGAATCGACCTCCACGCCCACACCTCCGCCTCTCTGGACGGCCTGTCCTCTCTGGAGGAGCTGACCGCCGCCGCCCGCAGGGCGGGGCTGGACGCTCTGGCCGTCACTGACCACAACCTGTGTACCCCTGTCCCCCGGGAGCTGAACGGGGTGCTCCTCATTCCCGGCTGCGAGGTGTCCACCCGTCAGGGTCACATCACCGCCCTGTTTCTGGAGGAACCCCTGGATCTGACGGCCCTCCGGAAGGACGGTCTGCCTGACGGCGGGGATGCCGTCGCGGAAATCCACCGCCGGGGCGGCATCGCCGTTCTGGCTCATCCATACCAGACCCCAAGTGCCGCCCCAGAGGGCTTCGTGTTCCGTCCCGACTGCGTGGAAGCGGTCAACGCCCGGGCCGCCCTGAAGGTGAAGAAGGCCAACGAGAGGGCCGCCGCCCTGGCCCGGAGCTGGGACCTGCCGGCGGTGGGGGGGAGCGACGCCCACTCCCGCCGCGAGGTGGGGAACGCCTGTACCCAGGCGGAGGCCCCCGCCCTCACCCTGCCCGATTTGAAGGCGGCCCTTCTCGCCGGGAACTGCACCCCCATCCTGGTGAGGAACACTCCCCACCTGCGCAAGGGCCTGTCCCAATTCGCCCAGCGCAGACGGAAGGGTGGCCTGAAAAACCTGGCCATAGGTACGGCCTACGTGGTCTGCTGCGCCGGACGGGATATAAAAGCCTCCCTCATAGAGGGAGGTGGCACGGCGAAGCCGTGATGGAGGGAGCCGATCAAAAGAAAACTCCCTCAGTCGGCCTTTGGCTGACAAGCTCCTTCAAAAAGGGAGCCATTACGAAAGGAGGACTCTCCATGTCCCTAATGACAAAAGCCATCGGTGCGGCCAAAAAGGTAAAGCACCATTTTCAGGACCAGATCCGGGAGCGGACCCCAGTGTATCTCTCCCCCGTCCGGCGCATTGAGCGGGTGGCGCTGAGCGAGCGCGTCTGCGCCATGACCTTTGACGACGGTCCCTGCCGTCTCCCCGCCAACCCGGACGGATTCGGGGGCAAGCCTCTCACCCTGGTGCTTGCGGAAATTCTGGAGAAGTACGGCGCGGCCGGCACCTTCGACGTGGTGGGGGACACCTCGGGCAACTACCCCGACCAGCCGGGGAAGGAGGGGGAGGCCTCCTGGGGGGGCGTCGCCTACGACCACTACCCCGATTTCGGCAAGGACGCCGACGGCGGCGTCCTCCACTGCCCGGAGCTGGTGGACCGGCTGCTCCAGGGGGGGCATGAGCTCACCAGCCATACCTACTCCCATGTCCTCTTCGGTAAGAAGAACATAGTCTACGGCAAGCGGCACACCCTGTCCGGCCTGAACGAGGCGGTGGCTGACCTGGAGAAGCTCCACACCCTGGTAAAGGAGCGCCACAATTACGAGATC
>CATKHE010000167.1 GCA_949747935.1 uncultured Eubacteriales bacterium | reverse complement strand
CCTGGGCGTCATCCCCGGCACCCCCACCATCCCCCTGATGTTTGTGGGCATTGGCCTGACCGTGCTGGGCTTTATGATGACCGGCCGGCTGGAGCGGAAGGAGACCGTCGAGCTGGCCCAGGCGGAAGAGCCTGCGGAGGCCGCGATGGCGGCCGCCCCCAGCGAGACTGACTACTACAAGGATATCAACAACGTATATGGGCTGCTGACGGTAGACCCCATCGAGATGGAGTTTGGCTACAGCCTGATCCCCCTGGTGGACGAGAGCAGCGGCGGCAAGCTCATCAGCCGTATTGTTATTTTCCGCCGGCAGTACGCCCAGGACATGGGCTTTGTCATCCCATCCATCCGCCTCCACGACTCCTCCGCCCTGGGCACCAACCAATATGTGGTGAAGATCAAGGGCGAGGAGGTGGCCCGGGGCGAAATTCTGGTGGACTACTACCTGGCCCTGGAGCCCTCCAACCCCGCCGGGGAGATCGACGGCATTGAGACCATCGAGCCCGCCTACGGCATTCCCTCCCGGTGGATTCTGCCCGAGAACAAAGAGATGGCGGAAATTTACGGCTACACCGTAATCGACCCGCTGTCCGTCATGCAGACCCACCTGAGCGAGGTGGTCCGCCGCCACGCCTACGAGCTGTTGGGACGGGCGGAGGTCATGCAGCTGGTGGAGAACCTGAAGCGTACCGCCCCCGAGCTGGTGGAGGAGGCCATTCCCAATGTGCTGTCCTACGCCAACCTGGAGCGCATCCTGAGAAGCCTGCTGAAGGAGGGGGTCCCTGTCCGGGACCTGGGCACCATCCTGGAGACCGCGGTGGATTCCCTGATGACCACCAAGGACCTGGATATGGTGTGCGAGAACATCCGCGTGGCCCTCAGCCGCACCATTACCCGACGTTTCTGCGAACATGGTCAGCTCCGGGTGGTCACCCTGGACGCGGAGGTGGAGAAGCGCGTCATCAGCTCCCTGAGCAAAAACGAACAGGGAATTTATCTGGCCATGGGCCCCGACCTGATGCAGACCATTGTGACCCAACTGGCCGACTACCTGAAAAAATTCAGCGATCTGTCCCAAACCCCTATTGTCCTCACCAGTCAGGTGATCCGGGTCTATCTCAGCCGGATGCTGGCCCAGTTCTATCCCAGTGTCTATGTGCTTTCCTTCAATGAGATTACCAGCGACGTGCAGATTCAGTCCCTAGGCAACATCACGCTGGCCAAGCCTGAGAGAAGGGCGGCCGCCGTATGACCCGGCTGGCGGCCTCCAGCCAGGAGGAGCGGAGCTGGACACAGGAGGAACTGGACGCCATGACCGCTGAGGAGCTGTTCCAGGCCTACAAGCGCACCGGAAGTGAGGAGCTGAAATGGCCGCTGGTCATGCGCTATGTGGGGCTGGTGAAGACCATCGCACTCCAGGTGCGGGGGGTATATTCCAGCTTCGCCCAGGTGGACGATATCGTCAACGAGGGCCTGCTCACCCTGGCGGGTGCGGTAGACAAATTCGACCCGGAGAAGGGAATCAAATTTGAAACCTATGTTTCCAAGCGTATCCGGGGAGCAGTGATCGACCTGGCACGGCGGCAGGACTGGGTGCCCCGCAGTGTGCGCCGGAAGGCCCGGAACATTGACCAGGCCAGCAGCGAGCTCTTTTCCGAACTGGGCCGCTACCCCACCGACCGGGAGATGGCGGAAAAGCTGGGGGTAACCCAGAATCAGTATCAGGAGGACCTGGCGAACTCCTCCATGTGCAACGTTCTCTCCCTGGACGCCCTGTTTGAGGATCGGGAGCAGAATGGTGGGGCGGAGGTGCCTGATGGCGGGCTGGACAGCCGGCCGGAGGACGCCATGCTCCGGCAGGAGATGCTGGAGACCCTGACCAAGGCAATCGCGTCGCTGAGGGAAAACGAGCAGACAGTCATCTCCCTCTACTACCACAAAAATCTCAGCATGAAGGAGATTGCCCAGGTGATGGAGGTCAGCGAGCCCCGCATTTCCCAGCTCCATTCCCGGGCCATCCAGAAGCTGAAGCTGTATATGAACCAGTATATGACTGGCAGACAGTGAGAAACGAGAGGAGTTTTGCGCTATGATGAGAGGGTTTTACAACCTGACCTCCGGGATGCTCTCCCAGGGGCGCCGGCTGGACGTAGTGGCCAACAATATGACCAACGTCTCCACCGCCGGATATAAGGCCGAGCACTACACCGACCGCACCTTTGACGAGGTGATGGTGACCCGGATCGGCAACAAGATTAAGACCCCCTACCAGACAATGGAGACCTATCAGAGCCATATCCTGGCCCCTGACCAGCTGTATACCGATTTTGGGCAGAGCTCTTTCGAGCAGACCAACCTGCCCCTGGATTTCGCGATTCAGGGAGAAGGCTTCTTCGCCATCGAAACGGGCAACGGCGTGGCCTACACCCGGGCGGGCAGCTTCACCCTGGACAATGAGGGCTATCTGTGCCTGTCAGAGCTGGGCCGGGTGCTGGACCGGGAGGGAAACCCCATCCAGCTGCCCACCGACAAGCTGGAGGCGGATCAGCAGGGGAACCTGTTTACCAAGGGCGGAGAATATCTGGGCAGTCTGGGCGTCTTCATGTTTGAGGACAACAACGCCCTGGAGCGCACCCCCTACGGCCTGTTTACCGGCGAGGGGGCTCAGATCAATGAGAACGCCGTGATTCACCACAAGTGGGTGGAGCGCTCCAACGTGAATCTGGTGAAGGAGATGGTCAGCATGATGTCCACCCAGCGGGCTCTCCAGAGCGCCGCCCAGATGAGCAAGATTTATGATGAGGTAATCAAGCGGGGCGTAAACGATATCGGCCGGCTGTAATATGATATATCGCGGGACGCGGCACTGTCCCCCTCCCCCGTAAAAGAAAGGCGTGAAGACAGCTATGAATATGTCCTTTTTCACCGGCGCTGTGGGCGCGTATCAGCAGCAGCAGCGGATGAACGTCCAGGCCAACAACATCGCGAACGTAAACAACTACGGCTATAAGGCGGAACGGGCGACCTTCCATCATCTGATGTACGGCAATGTGACGGGAATCGACCAGGAGCGCCTCCCCAAGGGCAGCGGCACCAAGCTGGCGAAGGCCAGCGTGGACTTCGAGCCCGGAGGCTATGCTGACACCGGACGCCTGTTTGATTTCGCCATTATGGGCGACGGGTTCTTCGCCCTGTATAATCTGTCGGACGGGGAGATATCCTTTACCCGGGACGGCGCGTTTACGATGGCCCGGTTCGAGGTTCCGCCCGCCGAGGACGCCGAGCCCGAGATTGACCCGATCACCGGTGAGGAGATTCCGCCCCAGCCTCGGGAAGAGTGGCGGCTGTCTGACAACGAGGGGCGCTGCGTCCTGGACCGCATGGGCAACTTTATTGTCATTGACCCGCTGGACCGGAACGCAGAGCTGGATGTGGGCGTGTTTGATTACCGGATCTATGACGGGATGAGCCATGCGGACAGCGGCCGTTTCCTGCCGGTCGACAAGAATGGAGATTTGTACCTGGGCACCGGCACGGTGGAGCGGGGCGTCCTGGAGACCTCCAACGTGGACCTGGCTCAGGAGCTGGTCAAGGTGATCGAATCCCAGCGGGCTTACAGCTACGCGCTGCGGATGGTACAGACCTCGGATGAGATCGAGCAGACCATTAACGGCCTGCCCAACTGAGCATAAGGGGGAGCTAAGGTATGAAAAATTATGATCAGTTGTCCTCGCTGGAGATTGACACCCTGCGGGAGATTGGCAGTATCGGCACAGGGAACGCCGCGACCGCTCTGTCTCAAATGATGAACCAGGAGGTAAGAATTACCTTGCCAGAGGTGCGCATCATGGGGTATAATGAGGCCATCGAGTGGATCGGCGGCCCGGAGGAGGTCACCGCCGGCGTGCTGGTGAAGATGAGCGGCGACGTGGGCGGCATCATGCTTTCGGTGCAGAAGCTGGAGCTGGTCAATCTGGTGCTGCGGGCCATGCTGGGCGAGAGCATCAAGAGCTATGAGCACCTGACTGAGCTGGAGCAGTCCGCGCTGGTAGAGATCGGGAATATCATGATTTCCACCTTTATCAACGCCCTGTCCGGTCTGGCCGACGTGCATATCAAGGTCACTGTGCCCGCCTTCGCGGTGGACATGCAGGGCGCGATTCTGACTGTGCCGATGGCTGAGTATGGCGGAATGTCCGACTATCTGATGGCCATTGGCGGAAATTTCGTGTGCGATGGGAAGGAAGTCCCCTGCCACCTGCTTCTCTCGCCGGATCTGCGCTCTTTGGATTTCTTATTAAGGAAGCTGGGCGTTAGCGATGCGTGAGAGTAAACTGACAGTAGGAATCGCCGATATGAAGCTGCTCCAGGGGGAAGGCATTCTGGTGACTTACGCGTTAGGTTCCTGTATCGGCCTGTGTTTCCATGATCCGAGGCTGCGGCTGGGCGCGCTGCTGCACATCATGCTGCCGCTGAACATGGAGACCGGACGGACTCACCCGATGAAATATGCGGACACCGGCATCAAGGAGACGCTGCGGCAGATGGAGGCCAAGGGTGCCTCCCGCAGCCGGATGACGGTAAAGATCGCCGGCGGCGCAAAGATGTTCGAGGTCAGCGGCGGAGCTGGTCTGGGCAACATCGGTCAGCGGAATATTGAGAGCGTCCATACGATTTTAAAGCGGGAAAATATCCGCCTCCTGGCGGAGGACGTGGGGGGCAAGGTGGCCCGGACCCTGCTTTTTGATGTGGCCAGCGGGCAGGGCTGTATTCGGTCCTATGGCCAGAAGGATATTATTTTCTAAACCTGAACCCCGAGCGCCGGACGGCGTATCCTAAATAGAGTGAGGAGTGTCAGCAATGGCGGAGGTACATAACAGCGGTATTCTTTTGGAGTCCGGCACCAACGAGATTGAGATCATGGAATTTACCATCGACGATAATCTGTATGGCATTAATGTGGCCAAGGTGCGGGAGATTATCCTGTCTGCGCCGGTGAAGGTCATGCCCCATGCCCATCCCGCGGTGGAGGGCATCTTCAAGCCCAGAGACATCGTGATCACTGTGGTGGACCTGCCCAGGTATCTGAGCGTGGACAAGGAGAAGAGCCTGAAGGACCTGTTCATCGTCACCAATTTCAACAAGATGTTCATCGCATTCCGGGTTCATACTGTGGTGGGCATCAGCCGTATCTCCTGGACTGACATTCACAAGCCGGACAAGACGGTGTCCGGCGGTTCTGAGGGTGTGGCCACCGGAATTGCTCAGTGCGGCAAGGACCTGGTCACTATTCTGGATTTCGAGCGCATTGTGGCCGAGATTGCCCCTGAGACTACCATCCAGATGGAAGAGATTGACCAGATGGGGCCCCGGAGTCGGAGCACCGAGCCCATCTGGATTGCGGAAGACTCCATTCTCCTGTCCAAAATGATTGAGGAGTGCCTGCGCAAAGCCGGGTATGTCAATCTGCGAATGTTCTCCAACGGGCGGGAGCTGTGGGAAGCGCTGAACGCCCTGCCCAAGAATGGCAGACTGTTTGACCATGTGGCCTTGGTCATCACTGATATCGAGATGCCGCAAATGGACGGCCACCGGCTGACCAAGCTGATTAAGAGTGATCCCCGTTTCCAGCCGGTTCCGCTGATTATATTCTCCTCTCTCATCAGTGAGGAGATGCGGATTAAGGGCCGTCAGCTGGGGGCTGACGAGCAGATGAGCAAGCCGGAGATCGGCCATCTGGTGGATGTGATGGACCACCTGCTGGAAGAAAACGCTGAAAAATAAAAAAGCCGGCCGTAAGGCCGGTTTTTTGCCGGTCCCGGGCATATGCCCGGGACCGGCCCGTTTATCTTCCGTGGTGGGGGTGGTCCATAACCGTCTTGCAGGACCGGGTGAGCTGAGCGATAATGGTGGAGTTGTAGCGGCCCTCGTAGACAGTGAGCATGGGGATCATGTCCTGCTTGGACAGCACCACATACTTGGGCACCAGATTGCTGAGCGTAAGGGCCTTGACGTCCGCTTCACAGTGTTTGCAGGTGCACAGCCCAAACATTTTAATATATCGGGGAGCCTTCTCCTCCACCAGGGTCTGCATAATGTTGGTATAGGAGATATCCTCCGTCGGCGATGCGGGGGGCTTGGATTGGGCCGCGGGGGGCTCCTGTACAGGCGCAGGCTCCGGTTCCGGCTGTGCGGGCGCGCTCATGGAGGCGAGCATGGCCTCAATGTCATCCTGACTCATCTTGCCGCCGGAGGGGGACTGGGGCGCGGGGGGCTCCTGTACAGGCGCAGGCTCCGGTTCCGGCTGCGCGGGCGCGCTCATGGAGGCGAGCAT
>CATKHE010000166.1 GCA_949747935.1 uncultured Eubacteriales bacterium | reverse complement strand
GTAAAGCGCATATTGTTTTCCTGCATGAAGGTGCGCATGTAGTCGGGAACGGCCAGCTCCCGGGGGGAGATGAGGAAAAAGCGGATGTCCTGAAATTTGGCCAGGGCCTTGATGAGGGAGTGGACGGTGCGGCCGTTTTTCAGGTCGCCGCACAGGCCCACCGACAGCCCGTCCACCTTGCCCAGCCGGCGGGTGATGGTGGTCAGGTCGGCGGTGGTCTGGGTGGGGTGCATATGGCCGCCATCGCCAGCGTTCACCACGGGGACGTGGGAGTACAGGGAGGCTGCCTTGGCCGCCCCCTCCCAAGGGGTACGCATGACCACCACGTCGGCGTAGCCCGACACCATCTTGATGGTGTCTTTCAGGGTCTCCCCCTTGGCGACTGAAGAGGAGTTTGGGTCGGCAAAGCCGAACACCGTCCCGCCCAGGCGAAGCATGGCGGTCTGGAAGGAGAAGTTGGTGCGGGTGGAGGGCTCGTAAAACAAGGAGGCCATTACCCTGCCCCGGCAGGCTCCGATGAATTGAGCGGGGTCGTCCATAATTTCACTGGCCCGGGCATAAAGCTCGTCCCACTCCTGGCGGCTCAGGTCTCCAAAGTCAATCAAATGACGCATTTCTCCCGCTCCCTTTTCCTTTTTTCTTCCAGCTATCCTACCATAAAGCGGCGGTTTTCGCAAGCGGGGAAATTGCTTGCCGCGTAAATTTGAAAAGCATCAGGCAATACCGATCGGTAGGTCATGCGGGGCAGGATGGTCAACTCTGTACATCCCCATCAGGGAATAAAACTTAAAATAATAAACTTGAATCCCTGCGGCGGCTGTGTTACAATAAAGCCATTACCCGCCTCCGGCGGACAGAAAGGAAGTAATCCCCATGTTCAAGAGGAAGGGCCGCCTACTGGCCGGCGCGCTGTGCGCCATGCTGACGGCCATGCTGATCGTGCCCGTCTCCGCCCACGGCTGTCACGGCGGACGGAGCCAGGGACACCACGGCGGGTACCGGCAAAGCGTTCAGACCACCGTCACTGTCTGCCCCTATGAGGACTGCGCCGAGGCCGGACGCCACACCCACAACGGCGTGATTTACTGCGGCTACGGCCACGACTCCGGCGTGTGCGACAACAACTGCCGGGCCCTGTGCCCCTATGAGGACTGCACCGAGGCCGGACGCCACACCCACGACGGCACAGCTTACTGCGGCTATGACCACGGCTGCGGTTACTGCGACGGCACCTGTCTGGCCCTGTGCCCCTATGAGAACTGCGGCATCGCCGGCCGGCACACCCACTACGGCACTGGCTACTGCGGTGCCCACCACGACGGCGGCTACTGTGACAACTCCTGCGCTGTCAGCGTTTCCCACGGGCACGGCTGCGGCCGCTGGGCCTGAAACCATCCAGGTATAAAATCCCTCCGATCTCATACCCTAACGGGGAGAAACGGAGGGGTTTTTCTTGTTGTGGTTCTGGAGCTTTGTGACATACGGGTTTCTGGGCTTCCTTCTGGAGGTTTCCTTTGCGGCGGCGGTGGGCGGACGGCCCGACCGAAAGGGGCTGTGGGTGCTCCCCCTGTGCCCGGTATACGGGGCGGGGGCCTGTCTCATCCTGGCCCTGCCCGGCTGGGTGGACGAGCGGCCCTGGCTGCTGTTTCTGCTGGGCGGGGTGACGGCCACGGCGGCGGAGTATCTGGCGGCCCTTTGGCATGAGAAAGTCCTGGGGGTGTCTTTCTGGAGCTACGACGGCCTGCCCGGCAATTTTCAGGGAAAGGTCTGCCTGCCCTTCTCCCTGGCCTGGGGGACGCTGTCTTTGGGGCTGGTGTATGGGGTCCACCCGGTCCTGGCCCCCTGGCTGGCCCGGGTCCCCGCTCCGGTGAGCTGGGCGGCGCTGGCCACCCTCCTCACCGACGGCCTGCTCACCGCAGCCCTCCTGCGGCGATCGGGAGACACGGGCAGCCTGCGGTGGTATCAATAAAAAGCAGCCGCCGGAATGGACCCGGCGGCTGCTTTTTACTCCTCGTAGTCGTCGTATTCAGAGGCGCAGGCGGTGTGTTGGAGCTTTCCCTTGGCGTTGTCGTACAGTTCGGTCAGGCCGTCCCAGTAGGCGATGACGGCGCAGACCGCGGCGGCGGCAGCGAGGGACAGGGCCACGATTTTCAGTACAAAGCGGGCAACTTTCATATACAGATACCTCCCATGCAAAACTGTTATCCCTAGTTTACATGATAGCGGGGGAAAAAACAATCGTTTTTGAAAAATTTTAATGATTTTCTGCTGGGGGACAGCTCCGGTACCGGCCGCCCGCCTCCGGGATCACCCCCCGGGCCTCCATCAGCTGCTCCACGGTGACAAAGCAGTAGCCCTTTGCCAGCAGGGAGTCCACCACCCGGAGGGCGGCCGTCTCTGAGCTGGGAAAGAGGTCGTGCATGAGGATGATGTCCCCGTCGGACACGTGCTCCACCACGGCGGCGGTGATCCGGTCCACGTCGTCGTCCTTCCAGTCTTCCGGGTCCACCGACCACAGGACGATGGGACCGCCGCACCAGCTCCGGGACGCCTGGTCGATCTGACCATAAGGAGGACGGAGCCAGTACTCCCCCTCCCCCAGGAGGTTGGAGATGAGGGCGCGGGTCTTGCCCACCTGGAGGTCAAAGTCAGCTCTGGACAGCCCCTGGAGGCTCACATGGTCATAGGTGTGGAGGCCGATCTGGTGGCCGTCCGCCGCCATGCGGCGGACCAGGTCCTCATTTCCCGGAATTCGGCTGCCCACCAGGAAGAAGGTGGCGGGCACCTCCCGCAGCTCCAGGCCGTCCAGCAGGGGACCGGTGGTGGAGGAGCGGGGCCCGTCGTCAAAGGTGAGGGCCACCAGGGGCGGACCGTCCAGCGTCACCTCTGCGGGGGCGTCCGCCGGAAGGGGCATCTCCCGCCCGGGGAGCATGGATGTCAAAATCAAAAGGCACAAAAATGCCCCGAATTTTTTTCGTTTCACCGCCCGCCGCCTCCTTGACATGTTTGCTGTCAGTATGTGCTGCGGGACAGAAAATTTGCGATGAAAATTTTTCTGAAAAAAGCCGGCCCCGTCTGGAGAATGGGAGGCCGGCTTGAAGCGTTACAGGCTGTTGATCCGGCAGAGAATGGCGGCCACCTCGGCGCGGGTGATGCTGCTGCTTCCGTTGAAGCGGCCGGCGTCGTCGCCGGAGAGAATGCCGGCCCGGTACCACTTATAGACCACGCCGCCGTGGGGGGCGCTCTCGGCCAGGTCGGGGATGGAGGCCACCGTCACCACCGCTGCCATCCGGCCGGCGGGGATGGCCCGATCCAGAATCTCCACCATGTCAAAGCGGGTGGCGGCCCGGTCGAAGTCGCTGCCCCCGATCTGACCGGCGGAGATAATGCCCCGGTCGAGGCAGTACTGGTAATAAGGGGCGTACCAGGCACCGCCTGTCTGGGGTAGAACTCCACCAGTGGCCCGGCTGTCCAGTTCATAGGCCAGCTTCAGGGCCTGGGCGATGGTCAGGCTGCCGTAGGGGGCGAAGAGGTCCTCTCCCATGCCGTTCATAATCCCGGCGGCGGCCACCTTCTCCACATCTCTCTTGAACCAGTCGCTGGAGCGGACGTCAGAGAAGGTGGGAGCGGAGTTTCCGGCCGGGATGGCCGTTACGCCGGAGCTGTCCAGCTGGTAGAATACCGGGGCGGAATTACTGGTCGTATACCAGACGACCCTGCCGTTGTAGTAGATGGGCGGACAGTCGGACAGGGAGCCTGCGGCGGTGTGAATCTCGCCGGGCTTGCCGTCAGCGCCGTAAGGGAGGTAATAGAGAGTGTCGTTCACGGTGTAGCCGCTTTTGCCGTTCCACAGCATATAGCCGCCCTCCAGACCGGTGGGGGCCAGAACGGGGGTGGTGGAGCCAGGGGTCTGGGTCAGCTGGGCGCTCCAGCTCTTTCCGGAGGCCTTGTCCATCCAGTGGTAATAGGGGTAGCGCTCCCCATGGCTGCCGGTCTGGTCGTAATTGTAGGCCATGATGTAGCAATCCTCGGTTTCGGCCAGGCCGCCCAGGGAAGCGCCGGTGGCGTTGGCCCCTGTGGCCCCGGCAAAATCCATCAGGCTGGCGGAGCTGCACCAGGGGCTGTAAATGCTGCCGGTGAACCGGCCGGTGGAGGCGTCGGCGTAGTATTTGGAGAAGGCTACCCCGCGGGGATGGGCGTCGCCGTGGTCCAGGGCCACCACCCTGCCGTCCTCATCCACAAGGATGAACTGATTAAAGGAGTGGCTGATGTAGCCATAGGAGCTGTTCATCACATCGAAGTAGGAATCGGTGATGGTCATGTCCTGCTGACGCACCGCCATGGTCAGGTTGGCCTGGTGGTTGTAGCCGTCGGGGGAGCGGAACATCTCGTGGCTGGTGCGGATGTAGAGATAGCCGCCGTACTCGTCACAGCGCAGACTGCCCGCGTCGAAGGGGACGGTGGTGTTGGCTCCCTTCAGGCTGGCCTGCCCCAGGCGGTTCCAGTCCTTGTCGTATTTGACCACCCGGATGACCTCGGCGGTGGCGCTCTCCTCCCGGTTGGTCTGCCCGAAGAAGAGGAAATTAAAGTCCTCCCCGGCGAAGAAGCCGCCCCAGACGGGCAGCTCCGGGGCGATGGTCCGGCCGGACAGGTAGCGGAAGCCGCTGTCATAGTCCTCGATGACCACCTGCCCGCCGGCGTACTCCACCCGGGTCAGGCCGCCGTCTGGATTTTCGTAGAGGTAGGAGGTCACCGGGCTGGCCCACATGGAGTAGTCCTGGGCATTTTTGTTGCTGGACTTCACCGGTCCGTCCTCCGCCGCCCGGGCCGCCGGGACCGCGGACAGAGCCAGGGCCAGACAGCAGGCCAGGGAGAGGGCCTTGCTAAAAATTCCGCTGTGCTTGATCATGAAATATCTCCTCCGTGAGAATTTTTGACGGTAAAAAAGCCCCGTCTGTCCCATCGACAGACGGGGCGGCGTGTCCGTCTTACTGCTTGGGCACGGTTTTGGTGATGGCGGCCTTGGGGTCCTCGGTGTCAAAGACAGTCTTGGCGGCTGCGGCCAGACCGGCAATGCCCTGGAGCTCACTGGGGATGATGATCTTGGTGGCCTTGCCGTTGGCGGCGGCCATAAAGGCCTCCAGGGCCTTGATGGTCAGCACGCCCTGACCGGGAGCAGCCTCGTTAATCAGGCGGATGGCGTCGGCGGTGGCCTGCTGGACCTTCAAAATGGCCTGTGCCTCGGCCTCGGCCTCCAGGATCTTGGCCTGCTTGGCGCCCTCGGCCTGGAGGATGGCCGCCTGCTTGGCGGCGTCGGCCCGGAGGATTGCGGACTGCTTCTCGCCCTCGGCCACCAGGATCTGGGACTGCTTCTGGCCCTCGGCCTGGAGGATGGATTCCCGGCGCTCCCGCTCGGCCCGCATCTGCTTCTCCATGGATTCCTGAATATCACGGGGGGGC
>CATKHE010000165.1 GCA_949747935.1 uncultured Eubacteriales bacterium | reverse complement strand
GCCACCTTGGCCGGGTCCCTCAGAAGGGAGTCCACCAGGTCGGTGATCTCCGGGGGCATGGTGGCGGAGAAGAACAGGGTCTGCTTCTTCTGGGGCAGCCACTTCAAAATCTTCCGGACATCGTGGATAAAACCCATATCCAGCATCCGGTCGGCCTCGTCCAGCACGAAAATTTCCAGGCTGTCCAGATTGACAAAGCCCTGGTCGTGAAGATCCATGAGACGGCCGGGGGTGGCCACCAGGATATCAATCCCTTTTTTCAGGGCCTCCACCTGGGGGTTCTGGCCCACCCCGCCGAAAATGACAGTGTGGCGCAGCTTTAAATACCTCCCATAGGCCTCAAAGCTCTCGCCGATCTGAATGGCCAGCTCCCGGGTAGGGGTGAGAATAAGGGCCCGGATAGGCCGTCTGAGGCCGGCCTTGGCCTCCAGACGCTGTAAAATGGGGGTGGCGAAGGCACAGGTCTTGCCGGTGCCCGTCTGGGCACAACCCAACACGTCCCGTCCGGTCAGGGCGGGGGGGATAGCCTTTTCCTGGATGGGAGAGGGGTTTTGGTAGCCCTGTTCCTCCAGGGCTCTCAGGATGGGGGCGTTCAGCCCCAGGTCTTTAAAAGTCACTGATATACTTCCTTTTTCGTTTCGGACTGTAGGGCAGGGGCTCCGCCCCTGCCTTTCACGGAGGTCCACCAGAAACACTGGCTCTGCCTTTGCCCTACATTCGAGGGGACGCCGTACATATCCGGCCCGCGCGTTTGTACCCTGCGGGCTGGGGTTGGGTCAGGGGAGCAGGCCGCTGTCTTTCAGGGCGGTCCGCACCAGCTGCACTGTCTGGTCCAGGGGCTGTCCCGGGGGACAGTCCACGATCAGATTGGAATATTTGCGGTAAAGGGGGTCACGGAAGGCCAGCACGTCGGCCAGGGTCTGTCCCGGCTCCATGGCGATGCCCCGCTGGGACATGTTGTGGATGCGGCGTGTCAGCTCCTCCAAGGGGACGTTGAGGTAGACAATGGGCCCCAGCCTGCACAGATACCGGGCCGCCCCTTCCCGGCACAGGGCGCTGCCCCCTGGGGCAATCACCGTATGGCGGCAGTCCAAACTGCGCACCGCTTCCTCCTCCGCCTCCAGGAAGGCGGCAGTCCCCCGGCTGTCTAGAAGCTCCTGGAGCAGAGCCCCCTCCCGCTCCTGGATCAGCAGGTCCACATCCACAAAGCCGTAGCCCAGCGCCTTGGCCAGCAGCACGCCGATGGTGCTTTTGCCCGAGCCGGGCATGCCGGTGAGTATGATGTTATCCAAAAAATTCCCAGCCTTTACATACATATTCATTTTGTAGTATACCACAGGGACCGGAAAAAGAAAAGAGGGAAGAGGACGAAAAAGAGGAGGCTTTGCCGCCGATTTGACTGTGATCTGTCCAGAGATAGAACTATTTTAGTCCGCCCGAAACCAGCAGAATCAACAAGGGAGAACTTTTCAATAAAGCTGGAAAAAGCAGGGGAAACTTACATAAAAGAGGGATAAAGAGGCTGAAGATAAATAAATGGAATTTTTTCCCTCTGGTTGATACCCTGGACTTTGGTCATTTCGGAGATTTTTTGGAAAAAGTTTTTCTCCGCCGAAAGATCGTGCTATAATAAGAATAGAGGAGTATGGAATATCTGTTTTTCTAAGCTCTCTCACGACCCTCTCAGGGTGCTTGGCGGATCGATTTTATCGGAGCCGCCGGGAACAGCGGAGAAATGAATGACGTGCGGCAGGCCGCACAAGGCTTTGGGACGTAAAACTATAGAGGCTAGAAGGCCACAGTCAGATCTTGCCAGTCTGACTGCCGGTGCATTCTGGTCAGCTGAATAGAAAGGATGGACGCAAAACCAAAGGAGCTAATGGCAGGAGAAAGGAGGAGACCATCATGAGCAGAGAAGATCCACCCTGGCAATGCCCCGCCGCCGGATGCGCCGACGGAGGCGGGAGCATTTCCCTATGGCGTATTTGGCAAACCATTGGAAACGATGGGGCGCAAAGCCAGAGGCTGTGGGG
>CATKHE010000164.1 GCA_949747935.1 uncultured Eubacteriales bacterium | reverse complement strand
GGCCTCGGCCAGGGCCTGGTCGAAGGTGAGGCCTGCCCGGATCATCCGGGTGAGGATATAGTTGGTGGTGCCGTTGAGGATGCCGGTGACCTGCTCCAGCTCGTTGGCGGCCAGGCAGGAGGTGAGGGGGCGCAGAATAGGGATGCCCCCGCCCACGCTGGCCTCGAAGAGGTAGCTGCACCCGTTGGCCTTGGCCAGCTGGAGCAGCTCATAGCCGTGGGTGGCCACCAGCTCTTTGTTGGAGGTGACCACGCTCTTGCCCGCTCTCAGCGCCCGGGTGGTGAAGTCCAGGGCGATGGTAGCCCCGCCAATGGTCTCCACTATGATGTCCACCTGAGGGTCGCTCTCAATGGCAGCGAAGTCCTTCACGAACAGGTCCGCATAGGGGCTGTCCGGGAAGTCCCGCACGTCCAGAATATACTTCAGCCGCACCAGGTCGTCCACCCGGTGGTCGATCAGCCCGCCGTTGGTGGTGAGGACCTCCGCCACGCCGGAGCCTACCGTTCCAAAACCCAAGATCGCTACGTGTACCATTCTTTTTTCTCCTTGTCCTAAATTATTTGTCGTCTCTTGCCGCTCTTACGTCCTCCGCAGAGGCCAAAGCCTTCCCAGTTAGGGGAAGGTGGCTCGTCCAAAGGCCGTGACGGATGAGGCCGTCCCCGCTACCCCGCCAGGATCTCGCACTTGATCACGCCCCGCTCGGCGGACACCTGGCCCAGTATGCCCTCCAGGGAATCCTGAAGGGCCGAGGTCTCCGCCGTCATGGTGACCACGGCGCAGCCGTTCACCGGGATGCTCTGATTGATGGTGAGGATATTGACCCCGGTTCCCGCCAGGATATTCAGGGTGCCGGACAGGACGCCCGGCTCGTCCTTGAGCAGGGCCTGAAAGGTGACGATGCGGCCGTGGAGCATGTCGTTGAAGGGCCGCACCGCGTCCTTATACTTATAGAAGGCGCTGCGGCTGATCTCTACCGCCTGAGCCGCTGCGTTGACGGTCTTTTCCTCCCCTGTCTCCAGAAGCCGCTTGGCCTCGGCCACCTTGCGGAAAACCTCCGGCATGGCCTTAGCCTCCACAATAAAATATTTTGCCGGTTCGCTCATAGGCTCCTCCCGTCCGCGTTGAAAGCGTGTCCGTGTTTCACGGCCATTTGTTTCTGTGATGTGGTCCATTGTACCATATCGTCTGTTGGGCCGCAACATAAAAGTCTTCGTCTTAATTGGGGAAGTTTGGGGAGAACGGGCGGGCGCTTTTTGTCAAATTTGACGGCCTGAAAAGCAGCAGCGCCGCGGAGAGCAAATCCGCGGCGCCGCAAGGTCTGTCAGCCAACCATGTTGTCAGAGGGGTCCAGGGGATCGAGAGGGACGTCCGGCCCGCTGGGCTGGCCGCCGCCGCTGGGATCGGGAGGATTGACGGAGCCCCCCGGGTTATCGGGGTTGTCCGGATTGTTGGGGTCCTGGGGGTTACCGGGCTCCTGCGGGTTGTTGGGGTCCTGGGGATTGTCAGGGTTGTCCGGGCCGCCGGGGTCATCAGGATCATCGGGATTGTCCGGGTCCTCCTCCGGGGGAGCCTCGGTGTGGAGGGTACAGGGACCGTAAGCGGCGACTGCCTCATAGTCCCACAGCGCGTCGCCCGCCACAGCGTTCCCTACCGGCTCCCGGCCGAAGCTGGGCAGACAAATCTGCTGCTGCCGGTCCTCGGGGCAGAACTCGCCCGCCTGATAGTACAGGCCAGTGGGGGAGCCGTCCTCCTTAAGGACAGGGCAGTCGAGGCAGACCGTGAGGACAGTCTCCTCGGTGTGGAAGGTACAGATGCCCCCCTCGGGGTAGCTCTCCGGGAAGATGCTGCCCGAGGCCACCCGGCTGCCTCTGGGGTCCATGGCGCACCACTCGGTGGCCGGCAGGCCGGAGTCCATGCAGTAGTTTATGGTGCGCCGTCCGCCGGGATCGTCGTAGTTCTTGTCAGGCAGATCGGCGTGGATGGGCGTCATGACCTTCTGCCACAGGACGAGGGCGGGGTTGACGTCCCGGAGGTTCATCTTCTGGCCCCGCTCATAGCCGGTCCAGACGGCGGCGGTGTAATAGGGGGTGTAGCCCACAAACCAGCGGTCCTTGTTGTCGCTGGTGGTGCCCGTCTTGCCGGCGGCGTGCTGGCCCTTGATGCCGTGGCCGTTGGCGGTGCCGCCCTTGAACACGCCCTGAAGCATGTCGTTCATATACCAGGCTGTGGTCTCCTTGATAACCGGATCGGGCTGTAGAATGTTGTCCACCAGCAGCTCCTCCTGCCCGTCCACAAGGCGGGTGATCCGGGTGAAGGTACGGGAGCCCTGGTAGTAACCTTTGTTGGGGAAGACGGTGTAGGCCTCGGCCATATCCCGGACGTTGGTGCCGTCGGTGAGGCCGCCCATGGCCAGCGAGACGGTGATGTCGGTCTTCCACTCGTTGTCCACCATCCGGCCCTCCTCCAGGTCGATGTGGTAGCGGTCCTGAACAAACTTGAAGCTCTCCTCGGGGGTGACATAGTCGTTCATCAGCCGGACGGCCACGGTGTTCAGGGAGAGCTTCAAAGCGTCCCGCAGGGTGATGTGGCCCTTGTAGTTGGCCGAGCCCGAGTTCAGGGGCCAGGCTTTGCCGCCCATAACCTGGTAGGGGTAGTCGTCCAGCACGGAGAAGGGGTTGACCTTGTTGAACTCCAAGGCGGGGGAGTAGACGGCCAGGGGCTTGAAGGAGGAGCCGGGCTGCCGGTGGCCGTTGTTGGCGTAGTTGCTGCCCTTGTTGATGGTCTTCTCGCCAAACTGACCGGCAATGGCCACCACGTTGCCCGTCTCATTGTCGATGACGCAGATGGCAGACTGCATCTGAGAGCCGTCCTTGGCGGTATAATTCAGGTTTTCACGGTTGGTGTAGACCTCGTCCACAACGCCTTGAATGTCCGGGTCAAAGCAGGTGTAAATGCGCAGGCCGCCCCTCTGGAGGGCCAGGTTGGTCTGCCGCTCAGACCAGCCGCACTGCTTATAAAGCGCCTCTCGTACGTCGGAGATAACGGTCTCCTCGTACCATGTGTAAATGTCCTCCTGACGCTTTTGACCCTCGTCCTGGACAAAGACCAGTTCCTGGGCCACGGCCGCGTCATACTCCTCCCGGCTGATCATCCCCTGCTCCAGCATCTGGTTGAGGATGACCTCCTGGCGGTACTTGTTCCACTGCCGGGCGTCCCAGATCTCCTCAGTGTTCACGCCCTGAGAGCGGGCGAAGGAGTAAGGGCCGTATTTGGAGGGGTTGTTGGTAATCCCCACTAGGCTGGCGCACTCGGCCAACGTAAGCTCCGATACCGGCTTTCCGAAGTACTCCAGCGAGGCGGCGCCTACCCCCTCGCAGCCGGCGCCCAGTGGGATGATGTTCAGATAATATTCCAGCGTATCCTGCTTGGAGTTGTTCTGTGTGAAGCGGAAGGCCCGGACGATCTCGGTGATCTTCCGCTTTACCGTGGTCTCGTTGTAGCCGGTCTTGTTTTTGATCAACTGCTGGGTGATGGTGGAGCCGCCGGAGATCTCCTGTCCGGTGAACATAGACAGCACCGCCTTGGCGGTCCGTTTCCAGTCCACGCCGGGGTGGGTCCAGAAGCGCCTGTCCTCAATGGCCACGGCGGCCTGCTTCAGGTACTCGGGCATCTCCTCATAGTCCACCCAGATGGAGCTGGTCACATTGAGCAGGGTGGTCATCTCCTTATACTGCCCGGTCTCCTTGTCCAGGTAGTACATAATGCTGTTCTCCCCCAGGGTGAAATCGTCAAAGCTTAGATCGGCCTGAGGGACGATGACCTCGTTGATATAGACGGCGGCGAAGCAGGCCAGCAACGCCCCGGTGCAGAGGCCGATGAGGATCAGGGTGCCCAGCACCTTGAAAAAAATGCCGATGCCCCGCAGAACGGGATTCCGCT
>CATKHE010000163.1 GCA_949747935.1 uncultured Eubacteriales bacterium | reverse complement strand
CTTAGGCAGCGCCCGGGTGTCTACGCCCTGGATGCCGGTGATGTTGTGTTCCTTCAAATAGCTGCCCAGGTCGCCCTCGCAGCGGAAATTGCTCCCCCGGGGGGACAGATGGCGGACCACAAGAGCCTCCACCCAGGGCCGGCTGGACTCGTTGTCCTCACTGTTGACGCCGTAGTTGCCGATGAGGGGATAGGACATGACCACGCCCTGTCCGGCATAGGAGGGGTCGGTCAGAATCTCCTGATAGCCGGCCATAGAGGTGTTGAACACCATCTCGCACACCCGCGTCTCGGTGGAGCCGATGCTGGTGCCGGAGAAGATGCTCCCGTTCGCTAGGATCAGGGTCGCTTTCATCATTCGTTCACTCGCTTTCCGTTCCAGTGTCGCCGTTAAGTTGTATCAAATCATTTTATCGAAAAACGCGCCCCTTGGCAAGATGGCGTTTTCCCTTTTTCTATATTGATATCCGGGGGATATTTGGGCAATTTGCGGGGAAGGATATGGTTTGTTTGCAGGGCGCGA
The DNA here is from genome assembly GCA_949747935.1 of uncultured Eubacteriales bacterium. Next base: position 4,010 of record CATKHE010000163.1, on the reverse strand, counting down.
CGACCCCGGCGCGCCGCTTTCTGAGACGTGGGGTCCCAAAACGCGGGCCGCCGAGGTTGCCGGCCCCTACAAGGAGGCGGTCATTATGTTTACCGGCCTTATGCGCACGATCATCCTGTATATCCTTATTATCGCCGGCGTGCGGCTGATGGGCAAGCGGCAGGTGGGGGAGCTGGAGCCCTCCGAGCTGGTGCTCTCCCTCATCATCGCCGACCTGGCCTCGGTGCCCATGCAGGACTACGGCATTCCCCTGCTCACCGGGGTGGTGCCCATTCTGACTCTGCTGTCCATCACCATGATCCTGTCGGTGCTCACCATGAAGAGCGTCCGGTTTCGGGCTCTGCTGTGCGGCCGGCCCAGCGTGATCGTCCAAAACGGCGCCCTGAACCAGAGGGAGATGGCCAAAACCCGTCTCACAGTGGACGAGCTGCTGGAGGAGCTGCGCATTAAGGGCTATACCGACCTCAGTCAGGTCAAATACGCCATTCTGGAGACCAACGGACAGCTGTCCGTCCTGCCCTATGCCAACCAAAAGCCCCCCACGGCCCGGGAGCTGAAGGTAAACGTGGAGGAAGGGGGGCTGCCCCGGGTGGTGATCAGCGACGGCAAGCTGCTGGAGCGCAACCTGAAGGAATTGGGCCACGACCGCCCCTGGCTGGACAAGCAGCTGACCCGGCGGGGGTGCAAGGATGTGTCCAGGGTGTTTCTCCTGCTGGTGGACGAGGCGGACGCGGTCTATTTTGCGGAGAAGGAGATGTAGGGGCGGATATTATCCGCCCGAACGGTAAATGTGATGTGTCCTGTTAGAGCGGGCGGATGATATCCGCCCCTACACGAGGAGGTTCAGACCATGAAGCGACTTTATATCGCGGCGGCTCTGCTGGTTTTTCTGATGGCGGTCAGCCTGACCAATGCCTGGTACGCCCAACGGCTCACCGGGGGCATGCGGGAGCAGCTGGTCCAGGCCCAGCTTTCGGCGGAGCAGGGAGACTGGGACAGGGCGGAATCTGTGACCCGACAGGCCTATGAGGACTGGCAGGGACACCACTTTTATTTCCACACCCTGATGCGCCACAGCGATACGGACCAAGTGCTGCGGGCCTTCCGCACCGTGCTGGAGTACCTCCAGCTTCAGGAGCCGGACCAATACAATGCGGCCAATGCCGACTTGATGGCTCAGCTGGAGCTGCTGGCCGAGATGGAGCAGGCCACGGTAGTAAATGTGTTGTAACAACAGTTGTGACAACGGGCGGGCGGGAGTCGGCCAAGGAGCTGTAACAATGACTATAACAATGGAGAGGACAGCAGATTTGGATCCGCTGTCCTGAGCTTATTTTCAGAGACGCTTGAAAGAGAGCGTCTGAAACGAGGAGCTTTGATCTGTGTTTCCCCCGCCGGAGGCAGGGGAAGCATGTCAAAAAATCTTCTCCGCGGACACTACCCTGGAAACTGCGGTTTGCCTTTCCAGGAGGAATCTGTTATACTGGTATACAACAATGATTGTTAAGGAGGCCATTGTATGAATGAGGGGCTTGGAATATTCTTTGGTGTCACCCGGACAGGAGAGGAGGTGCGGAGGCTGAGGCTGGACAGCGGTGTGATAAGCTGTGAGATCATCACCTTTGGCGCGGCGATCCGCACTCTAACGGTCCCGGGCAGGGCCGGCCCGGTGGACGTGGTGCTGGGCTACGACACCTTGGGGGAGTATGAGACGGCGGGCGGCTTTTTCGGCGCGGTGGTGGGCCGGTATGCCAACCGTATCGCTGGGGGAAAATTTACCTTGCGTGATAAGAAGTACGTCCTAGCTCGAAATGACGGTCCCAACCACCTTCACGGCGGAGCCGTGGGCTGGTCTCACCGGGTCTGGTCGGTGGAGGAGGCGGCACCGGACAGGGTGGTGCTTACCCTAGACAGCCCGGATGGTGAGGAGGGATACCCCGGCCATCTCCAGGCGAAGGTGGTCTACGCTTTGGAGGGAAAGGTCCTGTCCATCCACTATGAGGCGGTCAGTGACCGGGACACCCCCTGTAATCTGACCAATCACAGCTACTTCAACCTGTCCGGACATGGGAGCGGAACGGCGCTGGAGCAGGAGATACAGCTTTTCTGCTCCAGGTATACCCCTGCGGACAGCACCAGCATCCCCTTCGGCCAGGTGGAGCCGGTGGATGGGACGCCCATGGATTTTCGGAGCGCTACCCCCATCGGTGCCCGTATTGAGGAGCCTTTTCAGCAACTGCTGTGGGGGCATGGATATGACCACAACTTTGTGGTGGATGGGGAGCCCGGCGTGATCCGCCCCGCGGCCATAGCCTTCAGTCCGGTTACCGGCGTGATGATGAAGGTGGAGACCACTTGCCCCGGCATGCAGTTCTATACTGCCAATTTTGTGGAGGAGGGTCGGAGAGGGAAGAACGGGGCTCTCTATGGCCCACACCACGGCTTCTGCCTGGAGACACAGTCTTTCCCCGACTCCCCCAATCAGCCCGCCTTTCCATCCGCTGTCCTTCGAACAGGGGAGCGGTACAGTCAAACCACTACGTTCCGTTTTTCGATGATGTAGGAGTACAATCTGTCTGCGTTTCTCAAAAATCTTGTCGCACAACACTGCGAATCAAACATAAGATGTACTATATGTTGTTCTCATTTTTTTGCCTCTTTTGCAGCCTGGAGGCAGTAAAATGCGAAAAGCATTGCAAAAAAGAAAATCACCCGATTCTAAAGGACTTCGGGTGATTTTTTGTCTTTTGTTGACAAAAAAGGAGTAAACTCACAAGTCAAAGGAGCTGTGGAATAGAGTTCTGTTCCTGGTAATTATATCAAATTTATTTTCAGCTTGCAATCAGTAGGTGAATTTCATGGGTATTTCCTTCCGTGCAAATTATGATTGCCGATAGTCAGTTGTATATTGAAAAACCTAACGCCATATCGGCAGACGAGAAAACCATGAGCCGTAAGGCTTTAGACGGAATATAGGATGACGTCAACTAGGGTTCAAATCCTATTATTTTCACATTTTGTTCCTTGATGTTAAGGAGAGTGGTTTACTCGGTACATCGCCCCGCTGGCGTCCAGCCGCTGGCATTTCTTCTTGAACAGGGGATCGTCCGGTTCCAGGATGCCGTCCTGGATATTGTGACCGCTGGCCCCGCCCATGGTGAAGAAGGTCTCGCCCTGCTGGCAGGCCGCGATCATGCGGTTGAACTCTGACCGCTTTTTCATGCTGGTGCCGGTCAAACCCTCGTCGGCGAAGATTCCAGCCATCTCCCAATCGGGGAGTTCCTCGGTCTTCTGCGTGCAGTAGTTCTGCTGGGCGGCATAACTGTTGAGCTGTTCCTAGCTGTCGGTGGACACCCGGCAGTAGGCGGCGACACGCTGTCTGCCACTGTACAGTGCTCATTTTAGGCAGCTTCAGCTGTTTCATCAGCCGGTACACTTGACCTTCGTTGACGGTAATGCAATGCTCCCGCGCAAGACAGAGGGGCAGAGTCCTGACTCCCAGCCGTTTGTCGGATTGGGAGTAAACCTCCAGAATCCGTTTCCGAAGCGCTTTGATCTGCTGGGCCGACAGGACCGTATCGTTATCCACCTTCACCTGGGAATATTTTCTCACTCAGTTGGACAGGGCAGATGAGGATACACCGTACTCCTGCCGGACTTGGGCGTAGCTTTTCCCCGATTGATACAGCGATACGATGGTCTTCTTGAACTCTTCTGTGTACTTCACTGGTTTGTTTTTTCCAGATATATGGATGCTCCTTAGGAGAGCGGCCCCCCTGGTGCAGTTAGTCGGCTTACAGGCTTTCGTAGGAAACCAGCTCACTTACCGGGATTCGTGTCTGACTGTGCCGCTCCGGGTCGGTGAAATTCTCCCCGGCATAGCCGATTGCCAGGATGTTGACCGGCTCCAGATTGGCAGGGAGGCCGAACTCCCGGCGCAGAACATCCGGCTTGAAGTAGCACACCCATACGCTGCCCAGGCCCAGCTCCGTGGCCTGGAGCATCATGTG
>CATKHE010000162.1 GCA_949747935.1 uncultured Eubacteriales bacterium | reverse complement strand
TACCCCCACATGTTTGTACCCCTTGTGTCGCAAGGGGTTTGGAGTTTTGAAACCGGATTTTCTCCGATTTTCTGTGGGGTTGCTTACTGGATACTGTGCTCTCCCAGCTGAGCTATACCCCCACATGCTAAACTGCGCATTTCATTTATAGATTGCTCTGTTCGGCGCAAATGGTATCTTACCAGAAAGGACATAGTTTGTCAATAATTTTTTTAAAAATTTTTGACAAATTTTCCAGAGCTGTTCTCAGTGCTACTTCCCATCCATCTCTAAGATCCCATCCACGGCTCCAGTCTCACAGTTATACCAGAAGTAACCGGTGTGCGCCTCTCCTGAGGCATCCTCGAAGGCGTAGTAAAACAGCATGGAGACGCTGTTTGTCCCCCACGGTAAAAACTGGTACTCAATCTCCGACCGGCCGTCGGGGGTGCTGCAGCCGTATTTACGCAGCCCCGTCGCCTCCATCCCCATGGAGAGGTAGGCGTTCAAATTACTCTCCGCGTTGCGGTCCAGCCAGCTCAGAGTCAGACGGCTTTTCATTCCTATCGTCCAGATCTAGGACACACTTCCTGCTGTTGGGCGAACACCAGAGGCCTCAATAGCCGCAGTCTCCGCATACTAACTGCTTGTGCCAGCGGGGCAGTCAGTACGCTTTTGGGGCAGTGAGGACTATTACCGGTATAGCAATCAGTACGCACACACTACAAAACGCAGAGTTTTACCTAGCAACTATTTCCCATCCGCACCACCTCCTCCAATAGAATTTGCCTGGAGGAAAATGGGCCAACCGCCTTATGTAACAGTGCGCTTTCGTCCTGCCTGTCCAGCAGACATTTTTATTATACGGCCAATATGTTGCGAATTGTCAAATTTTTCTGAAAACCCCTTGACTTTGACGCAACGTCAAGTGATAGTATCCCTAACAAGGAGGTGATCCGGATGGAATATACCATCCAGGAATTGTCGCGCCTGTCGGGGGTGACCACCCGCGCCCTGCGCTGGTACGACAAGATCGGTCTGCTCAAGCCCGCCGGCCGGACGGAGGGCGGATACCGCTGTT
>CATKHE010000161.1 GCA_949747935.1 uncultured Eubacteriales bacterium | reverse complement strand
CTATTTGATAAAAATATGCCGCAGAGGCTTATGGCAGGCCTCCACCGCCCGCTCGGCCAGGACGGCCATTGCGTCGGTGTAGAAGGGGGGCAGGTGGTGCTTGTCGGCGAAGACCGACAGCTCGGTGCAGGCCAGCACCCCGCAGTCGCAGCCCTGGGCCAGCAGATCCTCGTGGATGGCGGCGAACTTCTGGGGGTCGCCGTCCCGGCCGGCCTTCACATCGTCGTAGATCAGGGACATGACCAGCTCTTGGGCCCGGGGGGAGGGGACCGCTGCGCCGATCCCAGCGGCAGAGAACTCCTTCTGGTATAGTCCGGTCCGGATCGTACCATCAGTAGCCAGGATCCCGGGCCGCCGCAGGCCCTGGGAGGCCAGCAGGCGGGCGGTCTCCCGGATCATGTGGAGGATAGGGATGCCGATATGGTCCTGGACCCGGTCCAGGAAGAAGTGGGAGGTATTGCAGGGGACGGCGATGCAGGTACACCCCGCTCCCTCCAGCAGACGGGCGCCGGCCAGCAGCCGCTGGAAGACAGCCTCCTTTTCCGCGTCGCTCCCCAGGATGGCGGCGGTGCGGTCGGGCATGTCCACATCGGAGAGGATCAGAGCGTTGACATGCTCCTGATCCGACCGGGCGGCGGTGCGGTCGATGATGAATTGATAAAAGGTGTTGGTGGCTTGGGGGCCCATGCCGCCTAAAACACCGAGACGGTACTGCGCCATATGTTACTCCTCGATAGGTATTTTGTTATACTGGCCGAACCGCTTGATATTGCCCAGGTGGTTCTTTACGACCCGCAGGCGGCGCTTGAGAGAGGCGTCTTTGGCGTAGACCAGAGAGTGGCTGTCCGCCCCGGCCCGGATCAGGGCCCGCATCTCCTCGTGGTACTTCCGGGGGGTGAACTTGAAGGCCACCTTTTTGGGCACCATCCGCCACAGGGAGCGTTCCCTGGCGATCTGAAAGGGGAGATCCTTCCCCTCGATCCGGTCCTCCACCACCAGCCGGGCGATATTGTGCCCGGCCCCGGTGACATAGTAGTTGCTCCGGCCCTGGCGGCAGTTGATCTCAAAGGCCTTATATCTCCCGTCCCTGCTGTCGTACTTGATATCGAAATTGGAGAAGCCCACGAAGTGGAGGGCCTCCAGCAGGTCCCGGATCTTCTGCTCCAGTGCCTCGTCGTGATCGGTGAGGATGACGGCGTGGTTGCCGATCCCGTGGGGGGAGTGCTCCTCCAGCAGGACGTGGCCCAGACACATGGTGGTCACCCGGCCGTTGCGGTCGGAGTAGCTGGTGAGGACCCGCATATAGCTGTCGTCCCCGGGGATGAACTCCTGGAGGACCATATGGTCCTGGTATCCGGCGGCGTAGACCTGGTCCAGGCTCTGGAGCAGCTCCTCCCAGCTCTGGCAGATGTAGACCTTGGCCAGGGAGTGGTCGCCGCAGGCCCAGTAGGCCACGCTGTCGGCGGGCTTGGCGATGTAGGGCGGACCCCAGGGGAGGGTAAAGTTGTGGCCCATAGCTTGATCGTAAATGAAGGTGGCCGGGTGGGCTACCCCATACCGGTCGCACAGCTCATAAAACTTTTCCTTGTTGATGAGGGTGTCCAGCAGCGCCCCGTCGATGTAGGGGGCGATCACGTTTTCGGGCAGGGAATCCTTGCAGTGGGCGGCCAGCTGGACGTAGCTGTCCCCGCAGCCCAGCAAAATGACCTTTCTGTCGGAGAACTCCGCCGCCGCCGCCTGGATGTTGCGGCGGAAGGCCCCCTCGTCCTCGTTGTCGGGACAGACCCGGTAGTCGAGGATGGCGCTGCCGTGACAGGGAAAGGAGGGGTATTTACCATAGGCCACGGAGCGCACCCCGTAGGCCTCGTGAAAGGCCCGGGCCACGCTGTATACGTTGATGTCGCCGCCAAAGAGCAGCGGCTGGAATTTCAGGTCAGGCATGACAAAACCTCGCTTGTATCTTGTAGGGGCGGCCCGTGGCCGCCCGCGGTTCACAGGGCGGTTTCGAGAATAGCGGGCGGCCACAGGCCTCTCCCGCAGTCACGTCACCGGAATTCCGTCACAAACCCCTTGGCGAAGAGGGGATCGACGTCGAAGACAGCCAGGTCGCCGGCGGAACACTTGATACTGGTGACGTTGAGCAGGGTCTCGGTGGCACCGATGGGGCCGATGACCCGGACCTTCTGGTCCCCCACCCGGACAATCCGCTTCCGGGATCTGATCCACCGCTGCCACAGGGCCCAGAAGCCGGTCTCCCGGGGCCGGGAGACGCCAAGGCCGTTTTGATAGCCCACAGGGAGCACCGCCACCCGCACGGGTTTTTTCAGCACGATGGGCCTATCCGTCCCCAGGCGGTGGCCTTTAGGCAGCCAGCGGACCTCGGCCAGGGGGACCTGTCCGTAGCCCACCGTTTTCAGCCGGTCGTCCCGGGTGCGGCGGCAGCGGCCCAGAATAGCGGAGCCCGCCCGCACCCCGTCCAGCCGGGCGGCGTCGTTGTGGAGCAGGGCGAAGGAGCCGGCGGCGTGAACCACCCCTGTCTCATAGCCCGCCTGATGGATGGTGTCCAGAACCTGGTGGAACTGCTCCAGCTGCCGCATGGCCTCCGGGTCGTTGGGCTTCATGCCGTGGAGCTGGGTGTAGATGCCCTCCAGGGCCACGTTGGACAGGGAGCGGTAGGCCAGGAGGATCTTCTCCGGCTCGCTGACCAGAAAGCCGCCGAAGCCCATCCCCGTGTCTACCTGGATGTGGGCGCAGGCCACAGTGGCCCGGTTCTCCGCCAGGGCGTTGAGAGCCAGGCCGGTGTCCACCGAGGAGACGGTACACACCACGTTCAGGTCCACCAGCCGCTCCAGCTCCTCCCGGTCGGTGGTGGAGCGGAGCATGAGAATCTCCTCGTCCTCAAAGCCGGCCTGACGCAGCTTCTCCGCGTCCTTCACGTCGTAGACGGCAAAGCGGCCGATGCCCTCCGCCCGGAGGAGCCGCGCCATGGGGACAACCCCCGCGCCTCCTCCGTCGCCGGTGAGGACCCCATAGATGACCGCTCCCGCCGCCCGCTCCTTGATCACGGACAGATTGTGCTTGACCGCGGCCCTTTCGATGACCAGCTTGCGCATAACGACAGCCCCCTTTTCTCTCTGCGGGAATGCACCCTGGTATGTCACCATCTTATTTTACCACAATACGGGAAAAATAGCAATAAGCAGGGGCGGCCGGATGCCGCCCCCGGTCAGATGCGCAGGCACTTCTGTACCGCCCTGTCCTGCCCCAGGACCAGAACGGAGGCATCGGGGGTGAGGACGGTCTCGGGCAGGACGCACATGTCCAGCGCTCCGCCGCGCCGGAAGCCCAGGATGTTGATCCCGTATTTCTTCCGCAGATCCAGCTGGAGGACCGTCTTCCCGGCCCATTCCGCCGGGACGGTCAGTTCAAAGATGGAGTAATTCCCATCCAGCTCGATGTAGTCCAGGATATACTCCGAGGCGCAGCGGATGGCTGTCCAGGCGGCCAGCTGCTTCTCCGGGTAGACCACCTCGTCGGCTCCGCAGCGCAGGAGGAATTTCTCCTGCACCCCCCGGCTCGCCCGGGCGATCACCTTTTTCGCCCCCAGCTCCTTGAGCAGGTCGGTGGTCTCCAGAGAATTTTGAAAATTGTCCCCGATGGCCACAATACAGGCGTCGAAGTTCCGGACTCCCAGGCCGGAGAGGAATTCCCGGTTGGTGCTGTCTCCGATCTGGGCGTTGGTCACCCAGGGCAGCACATCGTTCACACGGGCCTCGTCGCTGTCCACCGCCAGCACCTGGTGGCCCAGATCGCCCAGCTTTTGGGCGATGTGCCGGCCAAAGCGGCCCAGCCCAATCAACAGTACAGATTTCATAGCGTTACCTCCTTCAGCCCACAATCAGTTTTTCACTGGGCAGCCGGGCGGGGCTGTTCTCCCGGCGGGACAGAGCGGCGAAGACCAGAGTCAGGGCCCCCACCCGGCCGCAGTACATCAGGGCGGCCAGAATCACGTGGGACGCCGCTCCCAGCTCCGGGGTGAGACCCAGGGTGAGGCCCACGGTGCCCACCGCCGAGGCGGTCTCGAACAGGCAGGGCAGCAGGGGCAGGTCCTCCAGCCGGCTGATGAGGAAGCCGCCCCCCAGAAAGAGTGCGAGGTACAGGGTGAGGATAGCCGCGGCGCTGCGCACCGTCCCCTCCTCGACACGCCGGCCGAAGAAGCAGGTGTCCTCCCGGCGGCGGAAGACGGACACGGCGGTGGAGAGCAGCACGGCCAGGGTGGTCACCTTCATGCCTCCTGCCGTGGAGCCGGGGGCCCCGCCGATAAGCATGAGAAGGATCATCAGGCCCTGTCCCCCCTCGCTCATCAGGCTCAGGTCCAAGGTGTTGAAGCCCGCAGTCCGGGCGGTCACAGACTGGAAGACAGAACCCCAGAACCGCTCGCCCGGGGGCAGGGCGGCAAACTCGAAGAGGTAGAAATAGGCGGCGGGGAGCAGGATAAGCAGCGGGGTGGCGGTGAGGATGAGCTTACTCTGCATGCGGTAGCGGCGCAGGTTCAGCCGGTGGGTCCGGATATCCTCCCAGGTGGTGAAGCCAATACCGCCGGTTATAATCAGGAGCATGATTACGATATTGACCAGGGGCCGGGCGGGAAAGGCGGTGAGGGAGGAGAACCGGGCCCGCTCCCCCATCAGGTCGAAGCCGGCGTTGCAAAAGGCGGAGACCGAGTGAAACAGCCCATACCAGACCCCTTTGGGGCCGCCGAGCTCCCGGCAGAAGTGGACAGACAGCAGCACGGCCCCCAGCGCTTCCACCGCCGCCGTCACCAGCAGGATGAAGCCAGTGAGCCGGACGATGCCCCCCAGCCTGGGTGCGGCGATGGCCTCCTGCATGGTGCCCCGCTGCCGCAGGGTGAGCTTCTGCCCCGCCAGGGCGAAGAGGGTGACGGCACAGGTGACCACCCCCATCCCCCCCACCTGGATCAGGAGCAGAATGACCCCCTGTCCAAAGCCGGTCCAGTATGTGGCGGTGTCCTGGACGGCCAGACCGGTGACGCAGATGGCCGAGGCGGCGGTGAAGAGGGCGTCGCCCAGGGACGCCCCCCGGCCGTCTCTGGTGGCGGGAGGCAGCGTGAGCAGCAGCCCTCCCAGCAGGATGACGGCGGCAAAGCCCAGGGCGATAATCTGGGCGGAGGAAAACGGACGGCGGGAATGTTTCGTGGCGGTTCTCCCCTTTCTGGAGCGGTTTCGTTACAGGTAATTGTAATAGGAAAGCCGATATTGTCAATAGGAAATCTGTCAGCGGTTTTAGGAACTCGCCGGAGCTGGAACAAAATAGTTTGCAATCCCCCGTCGTTTGGTGTAAAATACACACAGTAAAATTTTAGATTGGAGGAGTATGGTTATGGACGAGAAGGTGAGGGCACTGCTGGAGCAGGTGAAAGGGGCGGCCAACTACGCCGCCGACGCCGCCGCCGACGGGGCCCGGGCGGCGGGCCGGAAGGCGGGACAGATGGTGGACGTGGCCAAGCTGAACGTCCAGCTTTTCGACCTGAACGGGGAGTATAACGACGTTCTGCGCCAGCTGGGCCAGGTGATGGTGGACACCCACCAGGGCCAGCTGCCCGAGGGCGGCGCGGTGACCGCCCTGCTGAACCAGGCGGACGAGAAGGCGGGAAGGATCGCCGAGCTGAAGGGCCGCATTGCCGACCTGAAGCAGTCCCAGACCTGCCCCGCCTGCGGGGAGCCCTGCGGGAAAAACGACAAATTCTGCCGCTCCTGCGGCGGAAAGCTGTAAGGAGGAGCCTATGGACTACACGATGGAGCAGTACCGGGCCAGCGCTGAGGCCATCCGGGAGAGACTGGGAGGGTTTGTCCCCAAGGTGGCCATGGTGCTGGGCTCCGGCCTGGGCTACCTGGGGGACGAGGTGGAACACGCCGCCGTCATCGACTATCAGGACATCCCCCACTTTAAGGCATCCACCGCCCCCGGCCACAAGGGCCGGCTGGTCTTTGGCCTGCTGGAGGGCCAGAAGGTGGCGGTGATGCAGGGACGGATGCACCACTACGAGGGCTACTCCTATGAGGAGGTGTCCTACGCGGTCCGGGTGCTGCGGCTGCTGGGGTGCGGCACGCTGATCGTCACCAACGCCGCCGGGTGCGTCAACACCGACTGGAAGGCCGGCGACCTGATGCTCATTACCGACCAGATCAAGATGTTCTCTGAATCTCCCCTCCGTGGGGAGAACCTGCCCGACTTCGGTGTCCGCTTCCCCGACGCCTCCAGCCTGTACACCGTCCGGCTTCAGGAGCTGGCCCGTGAGACAGCCAAAGAGCGGGGCATCCCCCTGCGGGAGGGGGTCTATTTCTACTGCTACGGCCCCCAGTACGAGACCCCGGCGGAGATCCGTGCGGACCGCGCTCTGGGCGGGGGCGCCGTCGGGATGTCGACCGCCCCCGAGGACACTGTGTCG
>CATKHE010000160.1 GCA_949747935.1 uncultured Eubacteriales bacterium | reverse complement strand
TGTTCATAGCGCACCCCCTGTCTCTGATGGCTCTGTGTGCCGGGCCAGCATCACATTGTACAGCACCACGCTGCCCACCACCACCATGGCCCCCACCAGGGCGACAGGGCCAATCATCTCGTGGTAGAACACCGCCACCAGGATGGGGTTGAGCACAGGCTCGATGCCGGAGACCAGGCTGGCGGTGACAGGCGGGGTGGTTTTCAGGCCCTCCACCATCAGAATATAGGCCAGGGCCACCTGGAACACACCCAGCACTATCAGGGCAATGAGAGTGCTGCCGGAAAAATCGGTCTCATACCCCAGAAAGGGCAGGCCCACCGCCGCGCTGATGACATCTCCCCAGAAGACAGAGGAGATAGGGTCGCTGTTGGGCATGTCATTCATCATAAACACCCCGGCGTAGGAGACGCCGGACAACAGGGCCAGGATATTTCCCAGCATCCCCCCTGCCGACAGGCTGTCAATGAAGAACAGCAGCACCCCGCCCAGCACCAGTCCGCAGGTCAGCATGTCCAGCCTTCGGGGCTTCTTTCCAAAGAACACAATGGAAAACAGGATCACAAAGATAGGCGCTGTAAACTGCAAGACGATGGTATTTGCGGCAGTGGTCAGCTTGTTTGCGATGGAAAACAGGATGTTGGTGCCGCAGACTGCCAGCGCTCCCACCAGTACCCACAGGTTCATTCGCGGCCTGTGGCGGGGAAAAACCAGATAAACTCCCATCACCACCCGGGCGGTAGCGGGGGGGCCGCCCTTGATGGACATGCCGCCCCAAGGGATGAGCTTGATACACAGCCCCCCGATGCTGTACAGTACAGCGGCCAAGAACACATACAGCGTTCCTCTTTGACGCGCTGACAAAACAATCACTTCCTTACAAAAAGCCCTCCGCCCGGAAAACCGGACAGAGGGCGTAGTTACGCGGTACCACCTCTGATTCGCCCGTCCCTCGCGGAGCGGGCCTTTGGAAGCACATGGCTCCGGCGCGGTAACGGGCGCGGCCCGGCCTGTCCCCTACTGCGCCTGTGCGGTTCGGGCGGCTGCTCCAAGGAGTATTCACAGAGCGCTCCCCTCCCCCGTTTCACCAGCCCGGGGGCTCTCTGCGCGGGAAATCGCGGTGTTACTTATCCTTTTCGTCACAGTGGTCACACTCTACCATAGTTTTGTGCCTTTGTCAACCGGGAAATCATATGCTTTTGTCTCCTTACAACCAGTCCAAGGATTCATTTTCCCGAAACGGCCACTTCCAATGGACCTCATTTTTCTGCGCCTGTAAGAGCAGATCTTTTTTCCGCTGCAACAGATCCCTGTCCATTCTGGCAATGTATATTGCGGCGCCGATCTGGCAATCCGAGCCGTCATAGTCGTCATTCAGCAAAAAATCAAACAGCAGATCAGCTAAGCTCTCATCATTTTGATATTTTGCCATAAATTCGTCAATATATTGCTGAAACCCTTCCACACAGCAGTATATCATATACCCCTGTAAGATATCTTTATTCCAGGTTCCATTTCCTATAGGGCAACATGCTTTCAGAGCCTCTAAATCTTTAAAATATGTGTACATGAATTGTTACCTCTTCAAGTCGTTTCGGCTGTAGACCAGCTCCGCAAATTGCCCATACTGCTTTACCTCATCCAAACGGAACCGTATCAGCCTTTCCTTCTGGGTAAACAGGGGGATACCCGCTCCCAGCAGAACCGGAGCGACCTGGATAATGAGGTGATTCACCATATCCCGGTCCAGCAGCGGGGCCAGGATGGTATTTCCGCCGACAACCCAGACGTTCTTGTCCGGCCCCAGCCCCGCCACAAACTCCGCCACATCCCCGCTCACCGGGATAAATCCCTTTTGCGGCAGGCTGTCGGCGTGGGTAAAGACATAATTCTCCGTGGTGGGATAGAAACTGGCGGCATTCTCCAACTGGGCGACCTCCTCAAAGGTCCGTTTGCCCATAATGGCAGCGTCCATCTTCCGATAGAAGTCCTCGTAACCGGTCTCCTCCGCACTGCCCGTCTCGTGGAGCCAGGCCAGACCGTGGTCTCTGTCGGCCAGATAGCCGTCCAGGGTGACGCAGCCGTAGAAAAATACGCTCATAGCCTCTCCTTTCAGGTCTGCTATACAACGCTCTCACCCAATATAATTTTGGGCATTGTGGTCAAACAGCGATTCCATCTTTTATAAAACCGCTCCAGCCCCAACTTTGAAACGCGGGCATGGGCCTCTTCATCTTCAAGGGTCCAGTGCAGAATATATGTGACCTTGCCCACCCATTTTGTCAGGCGAACAGGCGGTTTTCCCTCCTTGACTGCGTTGAAATCCTCCTGCCGATGAGTGCGTTTGATGTATTCCACATCAATAACCCCAGGCTGAGAAAGATAAAATTGGGCAACCTCTTTCATCAAGGCTTCAATTTCATCCTGCTTGTTAATTTTTGCTTCATAAATGCAGATTTCATGAAACAATTGGCGCTCCCCTTTCGTGGTTGTTTCCCTCACGGTCAGATCCTCGCCACGCCGGATTTTCGGGCGGCCTCGGCCACCGCCTTGGCCACGGCGGGGCCCACCCGAGGGTCAAAGGCCTGGGGGATGATGTAGTCGTCCCGCAGTTCCTCGTCGGAGATCAGTTTGGCCAGAGCCTGGGCGGCAGCCAACTTCATCTCCTCGTTGATGTCGCTGGCCCGGACGTCCAACGCCCCCCGGAACAGCCCCGGGAAGGCCAGCACATTGTTGATCTGGTTGGGGTAGTCGCTGCGACCGGTGGCCACCACCCGGGCTCCGCCCGCCTTGGCGTCCTCGGGGAAAATCTCCGGAGTGGGGTTGGCACAGGCGAAGACGATGGCGTCCTTGTTCATGGTGGACACCATCTGAGGGGTCACCAGATTGGGAGCGGAAACGCCGATAAACACATCGGCGCCCACCAGCATGTCGGCCAGCGTGCCCTGCCGCCTGTCCTGGTTAGTCACCTTGGCGATTTCCCGCTGGGCCCAATTCAGTTCCTCACAGCCCTCATATACCGCGCCAAACTTGTCCACCAGGGTGATATCCCGATAGCCGGCCAGCAGGAGAAGCTTGGTGATGGAGATAGCGGCGGAACCCGCCCCGGAGAAGACCACTTGGACCTCCTCCTTCTTTTTCCCCACCACCCGCAGAGCGTTGGTCAGCCCGGCCAGGGCAATGATGGCGGTGCCGTGCTGGTCATCGTGAAAGACGGGGATATCACACGTTTCCTTCAGCTTCTGCTCGATCTCAAAACACCGGGGAGCGGCGATGTCCTCCAGGTTGATGCCTCCGAAAGAGCCGGAGATGTTATACACCGTCTGAACGAACTCGTCCACATCCTTGGTTTTGACGCACAGGGGGAAAGCGTCCACCCCACCGAAGGTCTTGAACAGCACGCATTTGCCCTCCATCACCGGCATACCGGCCTCGGGGCCGATATCTCCCAGGCCCAGGACGGCGGAGCCGTCGGTGATAACGGCCACCAGATTGTGCCGCCGGGTAAGCTCATAGCTCTTGTCGATGTCCTTCTGAATGGCCAGACAGGGCTGTGCCACCCCTGGGGTGTAGGCCAGAGACAGGGACTCCTTGTCTCTGGCTGGCACGGTGGCCACCACCTCAATCTTTCCCCTCCATTCGCCGTGCAGGCGCAGGCTTTCTTTCGCATAATCCATGGATGTTCTCCCCTTTACAAAATCTGTATAGTTTTGGCTTATCCCATTATACTAAACTTTGGAAAAAGCGCAACTGGCACTTTGAATTTCTCCTCTTCCTCGACTTTTTCCTCACAAATCCGTGCGTTTTTGGCCAGTTTTTATTCGTTTCACAGTTGACGGAGACGGATATTTCTGGTAAAATGGCATTTAAGTTTCATTTCAGTATGAACAAATTGTAAACAGGAGGAAATTATGGAACATCATCATCACAGAGGAGAATGGGGCAGCAATCTGGGCTTTCTAATGGCCGCCGTGGGTTCTGCCGTGGGCCTAGGCAACATCTGGGCATTTCCCTATAAAATGGGTAACAACGGCGGCTTCGCTTTCCTGGTCGTTTACCTGATTCTGGCCGCCACAGTAGGTTTTAGCATCATGCTGTGTGAGCTGGCCATCGGCCGGCGGGCGGGCCGAAGCGTTTTGGTGAGCTATCAGCAGGTTGGCGGCAAAATGGGCACTTTCCTGGGCTTTTTGGCCATGCTCTCCCCTTTCCTGATCCTCAGCTTCTATACTGTTCTGGGTGCCTACTGCATGGAGTATATGTCCCTGAATCTGGCTGATCTGGCTTTCGGCGTGGCAGCCATGGCGGGTATGTCCGGCGGCGACACGTTCGGTTCCATGCTCACTAACCAGTTCGGATCTGTAGCCTTCACATTCCTTTTCATCTTTATCTGCGTTCTCATCATCCGCGGTGGTATCAAGGACGGCATTGAGAAGTTCAACAAGGTTGGCATGCCGGCCCTGTTTGTCATGTTAGTTATTGTCATTGCCCGGGCCGTCACCCTGCCCGGGGCCGGCGATGGTTTGGCTTTCATGTTCGCCCCTAATTTCACCCCCTTCAAAGAGAATTTCCTGGATGTGCTCTCCGCTGCCGGTGGCCAGATGTTCTTCTCTCTCTCCTTGGCTATGGGTATCACTGTAACCTATGGCTCCTATCTGAGCAAGAAGGAGTGCCTGGTCAAAAACTCTCTCATTATCATCATTTCTGACACCATCGTGGCCATCCTCGCCGGCATGGCCGTCCTGCCCGCCGCCTTTGCACTGGGCGGATCCGGTGCGGAAAAGCAAGGTCCCAAGCTGCTGTTCATCACCCTTCAGGACGTATTCAACGCCATGGGTCCCACCGGTCCCATCTTCGGCGTTCTGTTTTATCTGCTGGTCATTCTGGCCGCCATTACCTCCGCCATCGCTCTGCTGGAGGTCTTGGCCACATTCCTGTCTGACCGAATTGCCCTGAAAGGTCACACCCCCGACCGGAAGAAGCTGGTCACCATTATCTGTCTGGTGGTCTTTGCTGAGGCCGCTTTAGTAGCCGCCGACGGCCTGGGCTCCAATGGCCTGTGGATCCCCTTCCATGAGACAGGGCGGAATCTGGGCAGCTCCTGGCTGGACTTTATGGATTTCGTCTCTGAGGGCGTGGCCATGCCTCTGGGCGCGCTGCTCATGTCCGTCTGGATCGGCTGGTTTGTGGGTCCCAAGCTGATCCGGGACGAGGTGGACCTGGAAGGCCACAAAATGAGCAACGGTATGTATACTTTCTTCAACTTCTGCATTAAATTCATTGTCCCCATTGCAATGGCCTTTATCCTGTACGGTCAAGTAATGAAATTTATGGAAATTCCAAAGGCCTGACAAAATAGTTTTGGAGCGCACAGCTAAAATCGTTGTGCGCTCCATTTTTGATCTATTTCCGCGCCCGAACCAGCTCAATAGCCTCCTTGCCAGTGACATGGTCAATCTCCATCTCCAGTACACACAGGGGCTGCCATTCCCGGTCAATGGCGGTTCTTCTCCCCTCTTTAGAGTCACCAGGGTAATACCGAAGGGCCAGCTTCTCCATGCCCTTTCGCTTTTCCTCTTCATCCTCCAGAACGCGGACCCGTCCAAAAACGATCACACTCCGAAAATAAGTGGTGTATTCCTCCGGGATAACCTTGTCCCGATCAATCACACAGAAAGACGCTCTCTCATCCCGCCGGATGGCATCCATCTTGTGCCCGCTTTTGGCGCAGTGGAAGTAAATTTTCTCTCCATCATATACATAGCTGATGGGTACGGCATAGGGATAACCGTCGTCTCCCGACAGAGCCAACACCCCCGAGGTTCCCTGCGACAGCACAGCTGAGGTCTCCTCCGACGGAAGCAGCTGTTTTTTTCTTCGCAATTCCCGAAACATAGAATCTCCTCCTCTATTTCTGCCTGTGGTACTCCTCCGCCTGCTTCAACAGCTCCGAGGCACTCTCTCTCAAGACCTCGGTGACCGCCGCCCCGCCAATGAGACGGGCCAGCTCGTCTACTCTGCCCTTCTGATCCAGCCGCTCCACCCGGGTAAAGGTACGGCCCTGTTTTTCTCCCTTCTCCACCGAAAAGTGGGTATCCGCCATAGCGGCGATCTGAGGCAGATGGGTGACGCACAGCACCTGCTTGCGCCGGGCCACATCGGCCATCTTCTCGGCCACCTTCTGCGCCGCCCGGCCTGACACGCCGGTATCCACCTCATCAAACACCAGACTTCCAATGCCGTCGTCCTCAGCCAGTACATTTTTCAGAGCCAGCATAATTCGGGCCAGCTCGCCGCCAGATGCCACCTTCTGAATCGGCTTGAGCGCCTCGCCCAGGTTGGCGGACATGAGAAACTGCACCTGATCCATCCCTGTATCGTCCATACCGTCCTGGCTGGAGCTGGGGGCAAAATCGGTGACAAACTGAACCTTGGGCATATCCAGCTGGCGTAATTCCTCCTGCACCCGATTCTGGAGGTCGTCCGCGGCCTTCTTTCGCGCCTTAGTCAAGTCCTCTCCCCTCTTTCGCGCTTCTTTCCGGGCCTTTTCCAGCTCTTTTCCCAGCTTCTGGATTGTATCGTCGGCGTCCTTGATCTGCTCCAGCTCCTCTTTGCACTTTTCCAAATAGTCCAGCATATCGGCCACAGTGGGACCGTATTTCTTTTTCAGCCGGTAGATCACATCCAGCCTGCTCTCCAGTCGGTCCAGCTCCTCAGGAGAGAAGTCAAACTCGTCGGCAAAATCCCGCAACACCTCCGCTGTGTCGTCAGCGGCATAGCGCAGACTGGTAAGCTTCTCCCCCAGCTCCTCCAACTGAGGGCCCAGCCGGGTGACAGAGCGAATCGCTCCCTCCGCCTCGCTGATGAGGTCACAGGCACCCTGACTGTCCTCCCCGCCGGACAGGGCAAACTGAGCCTCCTGAATGGCCTCCATCAGCTTGCCCGAACTGCGCAGAAGGGTTTTCCGGGCGTCCAGTTCCTCGTCCTCTCCGAGACGCAGCTCAGCTCGCTCCAGTTCCTTGATCTGATATTCCAAAGTGTCCACCCGGCGGGAGCGCTCCGCCTCGTCCATCTCCAGTCCGGTGATCCGTCTGCGCAGGTCGGCCATAGAGCGGTAGGCGTCTTGATATTCCTCCAGCAGAGGGGCCGTCTTGCCAAAGCTGTCCAAATAGCCCAGGTGGCAGTCTGGATCCAACAAAAGCTGTCCGTCATGCTGTCCATGGATGTTCAGGAGCTGCCGCCCCAACTGACGCAGCTGTGCCACCGTCAGCGGACGGCCGTTCACCCGGCACGCATTTCGCCCGTCGCCCTGAATTTCCCGCTGGAGCATCAGCTCCTCTTCCAGCGGAAAGCCATTGTCCTCCATCCATTTCGCAGGCAGCGTCCCGGTAAACACCGCATTGACCAGCGCCGATTTAGCTCCGGTACGGATCAACTCACGGCTGGTTCGTTCCCCCAGAACGGCACTGATGGCGTCAATCACAATGGATTTGCCCGCCCCAGTCTCGCCGGTGAGCACGTTAAAGCCACCGTCGAAGCTAATGTCCGCAGATTCAATAATAGCAATATTTTCAATATGGAGCAGTGAGAGCATAGAAATTCCTCCTAATTACCGCAACAGCTTGTGCACCTCGCTGTTGAATTGCTGGGCAAGGGCGTTGTCCCGCATAATCAGAATACCGGTGTCGTCTCCGGCCAGGCTGCCCACCATTCCATCAATGTCCATTGCGTCCAGTGCTGAACAGGCCGCCGAGGCCAGCCCTGGCATTGTTCGAACCACCACAATATTCTGGGCCACATCCACCGAAATGACGCCCTCCTTAAAGATATTGCGCAAGCGGGTATCAGAGGCGGGGGACATTTTGCGTTCTGACAGAGCGTAGCGATAACCGCCGGAGACGGTTAGCTCCTTTACCAGACGCAGCTCCTTGATGTCTCGGGAAATAGTGGCCTGAGTGGTAGTAAACCCACGCAAGCGCAGTTCCTCCAGAAGCTGCTCCTGTGTGTCGATGTCCTTGACCTGTATAATCCTTAAAATTTCGCTCTGGCGCACATTTTTCATGGAGACACCCCTCCCAGCTTTTGATTGATTACCTGGTAAAAGCTGCGGTCAGCCAAGCGAACCAGCTGGGTAGACCGCTTTCCACGACAAATCTCCACCCGGTCCCCTCCGGTCAGCCTGACTGCCTTTCCGCCATCTACTGACAAGTATAAATACTTGCGATTTCCTCTGGGGAGCTGGACTGTAACCACACGCTCTGGAGCAAGCACCATTGCGCGGGCCGCCAGCTGATGGGCGCAGACCGGGGTCACAATTATGCTTTTGGATGTGGGTTCCACAATAGGCCCGCCCGCCGACATAGAATATGCGGTGGAACCGGTGGGCGTGGCTACAATGACCCCATCCCCTGTAATGGCAGTTACCTTTACACAATCTGCCAATACCTCCATCTCTGCCACTCGAGCCATAGATCCCTTTGAGATAACTGCGTCATTCAGGGCAGAATCCTTATAGATTTTTTTATCTCCGCGACAGACACTGACATCCAGCATCATACGCTCTTCTACTGTATACATACCATGGGCCAGCGGGGTCAGCAGAGGCAGCTCACTGCGCTCCAGCTCCGCCATAAAACCTACGCTACCCGTATTGATGCCCAAAATTGGAACAGTGTGTACTGTAGCGTCCCGGGCCGCATGGAGAATTGTGCCATCTCCCCCGAAGCAGATCAGGAGGTCCGCAGTGGGAAGCTCCCGATCCAGCAGAGACAGCGGAATCTGTCGGGGCAGTTCCAGCCGGTCACCCTTCTTGGGCTGAAAGGGCAGGCACATTACTGTCTTAGCTCCGGCGTGCTCCAGAATCCGCTGCGCCTCCAAGGCTACCCGCAATCCCTTGTCACGGTAGGGGTTAGAACTGAGTACGATTTTCATGTCTGCTCCTCCCTCCAAACGCTATGGGACTGCTCCACCAGAGCCCTCAGATCGCCATTGTATTCGGGACATGCCCCCGCTTGCAGATAACCCAAGTATTCAATATTGCCTTCTGGACCTTTTATCGGTGAAAAGGTAACATCTCTGACCGTAAAATCAGCCTGAACAGCATAACTCAGAAAACGCTCCAGTACCTCCAGATGGACCACTGGGTCTCGAACAACCCCCTTTTTGACCACCTTTTCCTTTCCCGCCTCAAACTGGGGCTTGACCAGGCACACCGCCTGTCCTCCTTCCTTGATCAAAGAACGCAACGCTGGCAGAATCAGATTCAGTGAGATAAAAGAGACGTCTACAGAAAAAAAATCCAGTGGCTCCGGGATCTGTTCCTCTGTCAGATATCGGGCGTTAGTACGTTCCATACATACCACCTGCGGGTGCGTACGCAGCCGCCAGTCCAACTGGTTATAGCCCACATCCACAGCATATACAAGCCTGGCCCCGTTTTGGAGCATACAGTCGGTAAAACCGCCAGTGGAGGCGCCAATATCAGCGCAGATCTTTCCGTTCAGGTCAATGGGCCACAGGCCCACAGCCTTCTCCAGCTTCAATCCGCCCCGGCTCACATATCGCAGCGGCTTTTTTGTCCGTACCTCAATGACATCATTCTCCGAGACAGAGAGTCCTGCTTTCAGTTGCCTCTGCCCATTGACATAGACCTCTCCGGCCATAATCAGGGCCTGACTTTTTTGACGGCTCTCCGCCAGTCCTCGCTCAGCTATGGCCACATCAAGACGTTTTTTAGTCAAGCCCTAATACCTCCAGCGCTTTTTGAGCAATTCCTGCCCCGTCCAGCAGCAGGTCCCGTTTCAGCAACGAGGCCGCCCCATGGGATACAAATCCCCTGCCGCAGTTAATTAAGGACACCTTGGCGGGCAGACCGGCCAGTTCCAGTCTGGCGGCCAGCCTCTGACCTACGCATCCTTGGGCACACTGCTCCTCTGCCGCCAGCAGAACCCCCGTCTTTCGAACAGAGAGCTCCACCAGATCTGATATAAGAGGTGTAAGCTGATTTAGCTTTACAACCTCCGCACGGACGCCCCTCTGCTCCAGCAGAGCAGCCGCCTCTAAAATATCGTTGATTTCTGTCCCATATCCCACCAGAGTAATATCGTTCCCCCAGCGAAGGATAGTAGCGGGATCATCTCCGCCAGTTCCCAAATACTTTCCCTCTCCCCCCCTAGGGTAGCGCACCGCCACCGGACCGTCCATATGGAACAGGGCGCGATCCAGCATGACCTCCAGGTCGGCAAAGCTGGAAGGTGCCAGCACCGTCATATTAGGAATGGTGTCCAAATAAGCCGCATCGAACAGGCCGTGATGGGTCTCTCCGTCGTCCCCCACTAAGCCGACCCGATCCACCCCCAGCACTACATGGAGATTGTCAATCGCCGCATCATGAAGGAGCATGTCATAAGCCCGCTGAAGGAACGTGGAGTACACCGCAAAGACAGGAATCACCCCCTGCTTGGCCATACCCGCCGCCATGGAGGCGGCACAGCCTTCAGCAATCCCCACATCAAAAAAGCGTTCGGGAAATATTCTGGAAAACTCTTCCAGCCCCGTTCCCCCCGTCATGGCGGCAGTGATGGCGCAGAGCCGCTTATCCTGTCCAGCCAGCCGGGTCAAGGTTCTCCCGAAGACAGCAGAAAAGTTGTCAGAGGGATTTTTTTTCAGCTTCCCGGTAATGGGGTCAAAAGGCGCGATGCCGTGAAAGGCATCCGGATTTTCTTCAGCGGGTAGAAAGCCTTTCCCCTTTACAGTCTTTACATGGAGCAGCACTGGCTCATCCATATCCTTGGCATATCGCAGAATTTTGGTTAAAAAGGGCAAATTGTGTCCATCCACAGGACCCAGATACCGGAAACCCATATCCTCAAACATACTGCAGGGAAGCAGGCTCTGCTTCAGCGCCTGTTTCACCTGATGAGTAACCCTGTAAATCACCCGGCCAGGAGCTGTGGCGTTCATAATACGGCGGTAGTGCTTTTTAAAGGTCAGATATTGGGGCTTCAACCGCTGTCTGGCCAGATGATCCGCCACACCGCCCACGTTGGGGGTGATGGACATGCCGTTATCATTGAGGATCACCAGTAGCTGCTGTCCGCACTTTCCCGCATTGGACAGTCCCTCATAGGCCAGCCCCCCGGTGAGGGCACCGTCGCCTAGTAGCGCGACCACCTTGTAGTCCTCCCCCAGCACCGTTCTGCCCCGGGCCATACCCAGAGCAACAGCCACCGAGTTAGAGGCATGTCCAGCAATAAAGGCATCATGGACACTCTCGCCCGGCTTGGGGAAGCCCGCAATGCCCCCGTACTGCCGCAGGGTGGACATAGCCTCCCGCCGACCGGTAATCATTTTGTGGGGGTAACACTGGTGGCCTACATCAAAGACCAGCCGGTCCACAGAGGTGTCGAAGACCCGATGAAGGGCCACCGTCAGCTCCACCGCCCCCAGGTTAGATGCCAGATGTCCCCCTGTCCGTGACACATCCTCCACAAGCTCATGGCGCAACTGAGCACACAAGACCTCACCTTCCTGATCGGTGAGGCGGGAGAGGAGCGGCTCATATTCGGTCTTCGCAGCAGGTGTGCTCAAAATGTTATTCCCCCCAACAGCTGGACTTATTTTGTCCGTTTGGCCAGAGATTCGGCCAGCCAGATATGGAAATCAGACTTTTCAAAGCCTTTCAGCGCATCAATCCCCTGTAAGGTCAGTTCCTCCACCAGTGCGGCACAGCTGTTCAGCCCCAGCACTGTGACAAAGGTGCTTTTCTCATTGAGTTGATCAGAGCCAACCGGTTTACCCAGCTCCTCCTGAGAACTGATGACATCCAGCATGTCGTCCCGAACCTGGAATGCCCGGCCCAATGCCTGAGCATAGCTACACACCATGTTCCGCTGCTGGGCAGTCCCTCCGGCAGCGATACACCCCAGCGCTGCGGCAGTTGAGATAAGCGCCCCCGTTTTCAGGCTCTGGAGCAGTTCCAGTTCCTCACGGTCCAGCGCCCGGCCCTCGCCGGCCATGTCCAACGCCTGTCCTCCCACCATACCAGCGGAACCGGCGGCACGGGACAGACAATTTACCGCCTCTACAATTCGGCTGCTGGGCAGTTCCGCTTTTGTCAGCTGCTCAAAGGCGGCGGTAAGCAAGGCGTCTCCCGCCAGAATCGCAGTGGCCTCTCCATAGACCACATGGTTGGTGGGCCGGCCCCGGCGCAGATCATCGTCGTCCATAGCAGGCAGGTCATCATGAATCAGGGAGTAGGTATGGACCATCTCCACTGCGCACGCAAAAGGCAGCGCCGTCTCTGGCACTCCGCCGCACATGCGGCAGGTCTCCAATGTGAGGACAGGCCGGATACGCTTTCCCCCAGCCAGCAGCGAATATTCCATAGCCTCCTGCAAATCAGCGTGGCGGACCTCGGATGCAAACGCCCTGGACAGATATTCCTCAATCATGGCCTGATCCCGGGCCATCACATCTGTAAAGTCTTTTTCCATGTCAGTTGTTGCCCGCAAAGGGCTCCTCCGTTATTTCTCCATCTTTTCCGGCGATAAGAAGGGCGACCTTCTGCTCCGCCTCGTCCAACTGCTTGGTGCACTCCCGCAGCAGCCTGCTACCCTCCTCAAAGAGGGTCATGGACTGCTCCAGAGGGGTGTCCCCCCGCTCAAGCTGGGACACAATCTCCTCCAGCCGGACCATGGAAGCTTCAAAATTAAACTTTTTCTTTGCGGCCATCGTTAACTCCTTTTTCCAGCACACGGCAATCTGCATTGCCGTCTGACAGTGTCAGCTTCAATATATCGCCCACAGCTATGTCTCCAATCGAGGCGACAGTCTTTCCATCCTTACGCTGGGCAATGGCATACCCCCTGCCCAGCACCTTCAGCGGGCTCATGGCATCCAAAGCCGCAGCCAAGGCGGTAAGCCGCTCCCGGTTTCTAGCGACAGAGCCACCTCCACAGCCCGGAAAAACGGCTGACAGCCTGCCCAATCGTTCCCGCTGGAATCCAGTGCTCCGATGCAGGCCGTGGGCCAGACGGTTGCTCTGATAGTCCAGCAACAGACGCTTCTCCCGAAAGCAAATGGTGGGTTCTGTCATAGGGCGGCTGCCAGCCAGCTGTTTCAACGCCTGCCTGGACCGGGCCAGCCGGACGAACACAGCCCCGTTCAACCGTTCTCCCGCCCCAAAAAGCGCAGCGTAGATCTCGTTCTGGTCGGGAACTGCCAGTTCAGCGGCATTGGAGGGAGTGGACGCCCGCATATCAGCCACAAAGTCGGCAATGGTCACATCGGGCTCATGGCCCACAGCGGAAACGACGGGAATCTCCGAGGCGTAGATGGCTCTGGCCACAACCTCCTCGTTAAAAGCCCATAAATCCTCCATAGATCCGCCCCCCCGTCCGGTGATGATCAGGTCGGCAGCGGACTGCCAGTTGGCCCACTGGATAGCGGCAGCAATCTCTTGAGGTGCCTCTGCCCCCTGGACCCGCACCGGAATCACCTTGACCTCCGTCAAGGGCCACCTGGCCCCCAAAATACGGATCATATCCCGCACCGCCGCGCCAGCAGGAGAGGTGATAAGAGCAACTTTTCCGGGAAACAGTGGAATCTTCTTTTTGTGCGCAGGATCAAACAGTCCCTCCTGAGCCAGCTTGTCTTTCAACTGCTCAAAAGCCAGAGCCAAGTCTCCTACACCCTCCGGGGTGAGGCGGGCACAGTACAACTGATACTGTCCGTCCCTGGGAAAGACAGTTACCCGCCCGGAGGCAACGACCTGCATCCCATTCTCTGGCCGAAACCGGAGAAACTGCGCGTCACCGCGGAACATAACGCACCGCAGGGCCCCTTCCCCATCTTTGAGGGTAAAATAGTGGTGTCCAGAAGGATACATCTTGTAATTGGACAATTCCCCCCGTACCAGAAGCTGGGACAAAAGCCGGTCCCGGTCCATCATGCTTTTCAAATACTGTCCCACCTGGCCGGGAGTCAGAATGGCATTCTCTCTCATGACCGCTCCTCCGCCTTCAGCGCCCGCCAAGTGAGTATGGCGGTTCCCATAGCGTTGTCGGTGGAATATTTCGGCTCCGCAAAAATGGCCTGACAAAGCTCAGTGAGTATATACCGCAACCGGCAGTTGGAGGCCACCCCGCCGGAACACAGCACCGGCAAGCCGTGCCAACGGCTCTGGGCCTCTACAGTGGCCCGGAGCACCACGCTGGTAACAGCGTCGATGGCAAAGCGGGCGATATTAGCCGGCTCTACGCCTTCCTCCTTCAGCTCCTTCACTTGGTTTTCCATCCCCGACAGAGAGAAGGTAAGGTCCTTTAGCTTTATCCTCGTCTCATAACAGGTGTCCGCTTGGACATATAGTTCATCCAAGGCCTTTCCGGCCGGAAAGGCCAGTCCCAACAGGGCACCTGTGCGGTCGATAAGCTGCCCGGCGGACAGGTCGCTGGTCCCGCCGATGATCTCGGCAGACACCGTCCATCCCTCCGGCCTGACCAACAGCAGTTCCGTGGTCCCCCCGGACAGATGCCAAGCCAAAAAGGGTCTGTCCAACAGGTCCAGCCGTCCGGCGGACCAAGCCGCGGCGGCCAGATGGCCTTGCTGATGGGAATGCCCATAGAAAGGCACGCCTAAGACGGCGGAAATCCCCTGGCCCTGGCTTTTCCCCGCCAGGAAACAGGGCATATAGGAGCCATCCACCGCCCGGGGCCGGGTGGAGGCCCCTACAGCCTCTGCCCCGTTGAGGTTCCCCTCTGCCGCTAACTGCTTCAGCAGCTCAGGCAGACGCCTCACATGCTGGAACAGGGCGTCGCTCTGCCTCAGGCCCAGCTCGCCGGGGCGCACATCCAGCAGGCGGCTGATATTTTTCCCTGTGGACCCGTCAAAAACAGCCACAGAAGTGGTATAGTTGCTGGTGTCCAGCCCCAGGACAGACATTACGCCTCCCCCTCCTGGACCGGTTCCCCTCTCTTCTCCGGCTTAGGCGGGGTATCCTCAAACTCTGCTCGGGCAAAGGTGCCCAAAATGCCGTTTAGAAATGAGACCACCTCCGCCGGTTCGTACTTTTTTGCAATCTCCACCGCCTCGTTGATAGCGGCCGCATTGGGAATTTCTGGCATATACAGCACCTCGTACATGGCGGTGCGCATAATGGCCGCCGCCATGCGGGGAATACGGGCGAAGGCCCAGCCCACGGAATAGCGGCCGATACAGTCGTCCAGTTCCGGTCCGTGGGCAAATACCCCCTGGACCAGGTCCCGTATGTAACGCTCCTGCTTCTCGTTGGGGAACTGCTCATAGATGGGAAGTTCTTCTGACAGCTCCTGGAACCGCTCCTTTGTCAGCTCCGCGTCCAGGACCTCCTGGGCGCTCCGGGTATCAAATCCCAGTGAAAAAATAATGTGCACGGCGATTTCTCTTGCGCTGCTTCTTGTCATCGGTACAGCCTCCTATTGTCTCTCCACAAACTTTCCAGAATATTATATACATGAATATACAAAAAGAAAAGCCCTAATTTAAAAATCTTTTCCCGGCATCTCCGGTCCCGCAAGCCCCACATCGCAAATCAGCCTCCCAAGCACATAAAAAATCAGGGACGCTTTCATACGTCCCTGATTTTTTAACCATAGAAATGATGGTCGCCAAAGGTTGCGATATGCCTCTTGTTGCGGGATGCCCAGCTGTTCACACCGGCGTCAAAAAACAGCGCGCCGTAGGTCTCATCTACCACACCGCCGTCCATCACCAGCTTGGCAGCGATGATGCTGGACTGAGAGGGGGTCGTATTGCGAAGAACCCCGGATTGGTAGGTACTGAACTGGTTTTTCTGAGCCAGCACGCCTTCCACAGTGTCAGGGAAGACAGGATCAGCTACCCGGTTCAGGACCACGTTGCCCACAGCCATCTGCCCCTCCAGGGACTGGTTCCCACTCTCCCGGTAAATCACCCGTGACAGCCAGAACAGATCGTTCTCATTGTAATAGGCCTC
>CATKHE010000159.1 GCA_949747935.1 uncultured Eubacteriales bacterium | reverse complement strand
GCCCCCACGGCAAACCAGATGCACACCAGGCCCACCGTGGCCGCCTCCCCCACGCACAGGGCGATAAACGCGGCCAGCCAAAAAACCTTGAATCCCACCGTAATTCCTCCTTTCGGTTCGATGGTTATATGAGGTCTTCTCTATCATATCATACCGGCGGAGAAAATACCACTGTGCCGACAAAATTTTTATCTGCTTTTAATCTATGTAAGTTCTTCCAGCGCGGCGGTGAGATGGCGGCGGTAGGCGGCCTTGGCCTCACTGGGTCCTGCCAGGGCGACGCTGCCGTCCAGCCCCAGCAGCCAGCCGAAAAATTGGGGGCTGATAACCACGGGGAGGGTGACAGTGAAGAAATCCTCCCCGTCGGGAACCATGATGATATCCTGCCCGAACCGGTCCCAAACCAGATGGGCCTTGTCCCGCCTGCCCCGGAGGGTGACCCTCAACTCCTGACCGCTGTACATGCCGAAGTGCTTCTGCCCATATTCGGCCAGCTGAAAATCCGGGTGTTGATCCCGGCCCTCCCGGTCCAGGCTGGTGACCACGATCTCGGCCATCTTATCCACCCGGTAGTGGCGCAGCTCCTGGTGGGCGTGGTCGAAGGCCACCAGGTAGTAGTTCTCGCTGTTCCAGATCAGCCCGTAGGGGGAGACCACATACCGTTTTCCCTCCTGCCGGAAGACCTTCTGCCGGGCGATGTCGTAGTCGAAATATTTAAAGGTGATGGCCTTCTGTCCAGCGACGGCGGTGTGGAGCTTGTCCACGTTGTAATAGATGCTCTCGTTCATCACCTTGATCCGGCCCGAGACGTAGACCTGCCGCTGGAGCTGCCCGGCCTGGTGGACGCTGGCCAACCCCTCCAGCTTGCGGATGAGGGCGTCGCTCTTCTTCTGGGTGATGAACCGGGAGGACTGCACCGCGTCCATGAGCAGCTTTACCTCGGGCAGCTCAAACTCCCGGGACCCGATGAACCAGCCGGGGGTCTTGCCCTTCCTGGACTGGACGTCCAGGCCGAACAGACGCAGGGCCTCCAGATCGTCGTAAATGCTCTTGCGTTCGGCCTTGATATCCTGCCGGGCCAGGCCCTCGATAATCTGGGGCACCGTGAGGGGGTGGTCCTCGTCGGTCTGCCGCAGGAGCATGCGGGACAGATGGAGCAGCTTGGTCTTTTGATTGGAGCTCTTTGCCATAATCGTATCCTCCTTTCCGGGTTTCACGCCCTATTGTGACAGAGAAAATGTCCGTTAAAACGGACTTTTAGGACCTTCCCACAGGCTGCCGGGTCACTGCCACCCCTCCCACACCTCGGGGCAGAAGCCCACGGTGGCCTGCCGGCCATTGCGGACGACGGGGGTGCGCAGGAGGAAGGGGTCCTCGAAGAGCTTCTCCAGCTTGGCCTGGTCGGAGGCCAAATAGGACACCAACGCCGCGTCCGGGTGTCTGGGGTCCACCATGGCCTCCAGCCCCACCGCGTTCTTCACGCTGGTCAGCTCCCCAAGGCTCATGCCCTGCTTTTTCAGGTCCACCGCCTGAAATTTGATTCGCCGCTCCTTGAACCACCGCTCCGCTTTTTTGGTATCGAAGCACTTGCTCTTTCCGAAAATTTGAATGTTCATCAAAATCGCTCCTGTTTGACTGGATTGCCCTGAGTATACCATATTTTGCTGGGTCAAACAAGGTTAAAGCTTCCCAGAACAGCCATACTACCCGTACTTGACTGACGGAAGGATGGCGAACTGTTTTGAAAGCTGTGATTATGGCAGGGGGAGAGGGCACCCGGCTGCGGCCCCTGTCTCTGGGCAGTCCCAAGCCCATGACCCCCCTGCTGGGCCGGCCGGTGATGGAGCATATCATCAACCTGCTGAAGGTCCACGGGATCGCTGATATCTGCGTGACCCTGTGCTACAAGCCCCAGGCGGTGATGGATTATTTCGGGAGCGGAAAGCGGCTGGGGGTGCGGCTGACCTGGTTCACCGAGGACGAGCCCCTGGGCACGGCGGGCAGCGTCAAAAACTGCGCGGAGGCGCTGGGGGACGGGGACTTTCTGGTCATCAGCGGGGACTGCGTCTGTGACCTGGATCTGACCGCCCTGCTCCGCTTCCACCAGGAGCGGGGCGCCCAGGCCACCCTGGCCCTCTACCGCCACCCCAATCCCCTGGAGTACGGCCTGGTCCTCACCGATGAGCAGGGCCGGGTGGAGCGGTTCGTGGAGAAGCCGGGGTGGGGACAGGTGTTCACCGACCAGATCAACACCGGCATTTATATCTTGTCCCCTGCCGCCATGGAGCGGGTGCCCCGGGGGGAGGTCTTCGACTTCGGAAAAGACCTGTTCCCCGCCCTGCTCCGGGAGGGAGCCCCCCTGTATGCGCTGCCCCTGGAGGGCTACTGGCGGGATATGGGGGACTGCAAGGCCTATCTGGACTGTCTGTGCGACGCCCTGTCCGGCAAGGTGAAGCTGGACATGGGCCTGCCCAAGCGGTCGGCGGGGGTATGGTCTGCCCGGCCTGTTCCGGAGGGGCTGAATCTGGTGCCGCCCTGCTGGATCGGCGACGGGGTGGAGCTGGGCTCGGGCTGCCTCATCGGTCCCCACGCCGTACTGGAGCGGGGGGCTGTCGTGGGGGAGCGGGCCATGATCCAGCGGTCCATCCTGCTGGAAAACGCCGCCGCCGGCTCCCGGACCACCCTGTATGGAGCGATTCTGTGCCGGGACGCCTCCGCCCGGAAGGGGGCGGTCCTCAACGAGGGGGCCGTCCTGGGGGAAAATGCCCTGGCGGAGGAGGACACGACCCTGCTGGAGCGGGTGAAGCTCTGGCCGGGACAGACCGCTCCCGCCGGCTGCCGGCTGGCCCGGTCGGTGACCAGCGGGAGTCAGAAGGGGGTGCTGCGCTTCGGCGACAGCGGGACCATCCGCGGAACGCTGGGGGAGGACCTGGGGCCGGAGGCCCTGCTCACCCTGGGCAGCATTCTGGGGGCGGAGGGCAGCGTCGGTCTGGGCTGCTCCTCCACGCCTGGGGCCGGGATGCTGGCCCGGGCGGCCGCTGCCGGGGCGGCGGCCGCCGGAAGCGAGGTGCTCACCCATGCCCTGCGCAGTCCTGTCCAGGGGGCCGGGGCTGCGGCCCTTTTACAGCTGCCCGTCTCCCTCTTTGTGGAGGAGGAGGGGGGGACGGTCTGGCTCCACTTCTTTGACCGGGACGGACTGCCCCTGGGCAGGGCACGGGAGCGGAAGCTGGAGCACGCCCTGCTCCAGGGGGAGCTGCGCCGGGTCCGGGGAGGCCGGGTTGGGCAGATGCGGCAGTGTGAACTCACGCAGGACCAGTGGGCAAGACGGACGGCGGAGGGAGCACGCCTTCGGCGGCCTGCCCTGCGCCGCCCTACGGTGGCGGTGGGAGAGGCCACCCCGGAGGACCGAGCCCTGCGGGCGGCTCTGTCCGCCCTGGGGTGCAGGCTGGAGGAGGTCTGGCGGCCCGGCATTGCGGCCTTCCACGCCGGGCGGGGAGGCTTCCACCTCACCGCCCAGGACGAGCGGGGGACGGTGATCGAAGCCGGTCAGCTGCTCACCCTCACTGCCCTGATTGAGATGGAGAACGGGTCGGGCAGGGTGGCCGTCCCCGCCGGGGCAAGCGCGGCGGTGGAGCTGGTGGCGGCGGGCTACGGCGGCACCGTTCTGCGGCTGGACCGGGACGGGGATCAGGCCCGGGAGCTGTACGCGGCCCAGCCCTGGCTGAGGCAGGCCCCTGCGGCGGCGGTACGCATCTGCTCCCGGATGGCGGTCTCGGGACAGAAGCTGGAGGCCCTGATCGCCAAGACTCCCCGTTTCTCCTCCTGGCGGCGGGAGGTGCCCCTCAGCTCCGACCGGGGCAGGGTAATGCAGGCCCTGGCCCGGGAGAGCGCCCGGACTCCTGCCGGCGAGGGCCTGCGCCTGCGCACCGGCAGCGGCTGGGTCTATCTCACCCCCATGGCGCGGCGGTCGGCCCTGCGGGTCATCGCGGAGGGCCCCGACCTGGAGCTGGCCGCCGAGCTGTGCGACTTCTACGCAGGCCGGGCGGCGGAGCTGGACCACGCGATTTCTGAGCAATGTGCCCAAGAGAAGAACAAATAATGGCATATTTCTTCTTGTGAAACGCATAGTATACTTTCCGGGAGAAGTGTGGTAAACTGGAGATGTCTATTTTGTCCCGCAAACGCGTTGCGATGTCTGCAGGGACGCTTCACGAAGCGTCCGGGCATGCGGGACGGACACATTATGATGTGTCCCTACACGTGATTTAAACGCCAGGGGGCGGGAGGACCCTCCCGCCCCGGCGTCTAAATATATTCCGCAGTTTCCGAACCGTAGGACAGGCGGGGACGGACTGCGGGTCAACCAGACAGAGAGCCATGAAGACGAAAGAGCGCAGCCCCCACCGGCGAGGCAGGGCCGGGGCGGGAGAGGGCCTTCGTCTGACTGCTGTGCGGCGCGCACGGCGGGTTTTCCATGGGCTTTTCTGCCAGGATACAACAAATATCTACATAAACTGAGAATTAAGGAGTTATTATGGCAGAAAAACTGAAAATTATTTCCCTTGGCGGTCTCAATGAGATCGGCAAGAACCTCACCGTCTATGAGTATGGCGGCGACATTATTGTCGTCGACTGCGGCATGGGCTTTCCCGACGATGACATGTACGGCATCGATGTGGTCATCCCCGACGTGAGCTATCTGATCAAGAACCAGAATAAAATCCGAGGTATCTTCATCACCCACGGCCACGAGGACCATATCGGGGCCCTGCCCTACGTCCTGCGGTCGGTGAACGCCCCGATCTACGCCACCCGTATGTCTGCCGGGCTGATTAAGCTGAAGCTGGAGGAGCACCGCCTGCTGAGCCGGACCAAGCTGATTACCTGCGAGGCGGGGGATGTGGTCAAGGCGGGGCGGTTCAGCGTGGAGTTCATCCATGTGAACCACTCCATCGCCGACGCGGTGGCCTTTGCCATCAAGTGCCCGGCGGGCACCTGCGTCCACACTGGCGACTTCAAGATCGACGCCACCCCCATCCAGGGGGGCATGATGGACCTGGGCCGTCTGGGCGAGCTGGGCAAGGAGGGCGTGCTGGCCCTGCTGGCCGACTCTACCAATGTGGAACGCCCAGGCTACACCCGGTCCGAGCGCAGCGTGGGGACCTCCTTCGACGGGCTGTTCCGGGGCTGCGAGGAGCGTATCATCGTCACCACCTTCGCCTCCAACGTGGACCGGATTCAGCAGATCATCGACGTGGCCGCCCGATATGGGCGGAAGGTGGCCGTCACCGGCCGGTCCATGGAGAATGTGATGAAGGTGTCCACCGAGCTGGGCTATATGAATATCCCTGACGGGGTGATGATGGACCTGAACCACATCAAGTCCCTGCCCAAGAGCCGGGTGTGCATCATCACCACCGGCAGCCAGGGTGAGACCATGTCCGCCCTCACCCGCATGGCCTTCAACACCCACCGGCAGGTGGACCTGCTCCCCGGCGACCGGGTGATTATCTCCGCCTCCGCCATCCCG
>CATKHE010000158.1 GCA_949747935.1 uncultured Eubacteriales bacterium | reverse complement strand
GGGGGGAATGCTTTCTGAAAATATGGGCGGCGGCGTCTTCGACGCCACCCCCACCATGGGGGCGATCCTCCTCAGCTTCAGCGTGTCGGTGGGCATCGGCGTCCTCTTCGGCTATCTGCCCGCCAACAAGGCCGCAAAGCTCAACCCCATCGACGCACTGCGGTATGATTGAGCGCTTGTGGGGTGTGACCACTGGGCACGCCGCTTGCATAAAACGGCACACCAAAGGTGTCACGCCCCACACCCTAAGCAAGAAAGGAAGTTTCATAATGAAAACAAAACGCTTTTTCTCCGCACTTTTGGTGCTCTGCCTGACCCTCGCTCTGGTTTTGACTGCCTCGGCGGCAGGGAATGCCGCCGACTTGGACGAGGCCGTCCAAGTGGTAACCGCCCTGGGCATCATGTCCGGAGACGGCAGCGGGGACTTGGGGCTCTCCCGCCGTGTGACCCGGGCTGAATTCATTACTATGGCCATCCGGGCCACTCCAGACGGGGGCAGCGTGGGACAGGCGGCCTCCTCCCCCTACCCCGATGTGCCCCGGAGCCATTGGGCCAGCGGTTATGTAGAAGCGGCGGTGAGTCGTAGACTGATTTCCGGCTTCAGTGACGGCACTTTCCGTCCCGAACAGGAGATCAAGCTGGCCGAGGGGGTTGTCATTGCCTTAAATCTGCTGGGCTACAGCTCCGGCGATTTCTCCGGCGCATACCCCACCGGCCAGCTGGCCCTGTACCACAATCTGAAGCTGGACCGGGGCATATCCGCAGCCAATGCCGCCGACCCCCTCACCCGTCAGGACACGGCATACCTCTTCTATAACCTTCTGTCCGCCCGGACAAAAGACGGGATCCCTTACATCCAGCAACTGGGCCACACCTTGGATGCCTCCGGAAGACCCGATCTGGTCTCCCTGATCAACGGGGAGATGGAGGGCCCTGTGGTGGCCGGCACGGGCTGGCAGTCTCAGATATCTTTTACCCCTGTAAAGGTCTACCGCAACGGCGCTGCCGCCTCTCTAGCCGCCATTCAGGACTACGACGTGGTCTACTGGAACGCCTCTATGAGGACAGTATGGTCCTATGCCCGGAAGGCCACCGGGACCATCCAGGCCATTGAGCCCTCCGGAGCCAATCCCACCTCGGTGACGGTAGCCGGACGGACCTATCCCCTGGAGAGCTCCGCCGCCGCCTATGCCCTGTCCGACCTGGGGCAATACCGTCTGGGCGACAGTGTCACGCTCCTTTTGGGCCGGAGCGGCGGCGTGGCCGCTGTAGCCGACGTGTCTGCCAGTGCCGGCGAGCGGGTGGGCGTGGTGACGGATGTATCCAGCGCCTCTTACTCTGACGGGGCCGGCGGGAGCTACTCCGCCCAGACCGTCACCCTTTTGGCTGCGGACGGCCAGACCTATCAATATCAGATCCAAGGTTCCGGTGTCAAGGAGGGCGCTTTGATCCGGGCCACGGTGTCCGCCCAAGGGGGCGAGGTCACTCTGCGCACCCTCTCCTCCGCCCCCCTCACCGGAAAGGTAAACGCCTCCGGCACCAAGCTGGAGCAACATCCCTTTTCCCAGAACGTGGAAATTCTGGATGTGAGCGGCAATCAGGGCGCGGTCCTCTACCCCAGCCGCCTGGCCGGGCTTACCCTGACCAAAGGCCAGGTGCGCTATTCCTCCCTAAACGCTCAGGGTGAGGTCGAGACCCTGATTCTCAATAATGTCACCGGGGACATGCATCAGTATGGTATCCTCACCAGCTTGGATGAAAGCGGACAGGACATGTCCAAGTTCTACAGCTACGAGTTTATGATAGGAGATCAGACTTGCGCCGTCCCCCCCACCACAACCCGCTGGCCTGTGTCTGCCGGTCCCATCCAGGTGGTGGGCAGCCCTGCCTCCCCTGACCGGTTGCTCCCTCTCACCGCTACCAAGGCCGGACAGCTCACCGGCAGCCAATTCACGGCGGGCGGACAGAAATATACCTTGTCTGACAGCGTGGTTGTTTATGAGTACCGCAACGGGCAGTACTACCTGTCTACCCTAGCCCGGGCGGAGCAGAGCGAGGGTACACTCACCGCATGGTTCGACAAAGCGGAATCCGCCGGAGGCCGAATCCGGATCATCATCGTAAAATAAAGACAAACCGGCGCAGCCCTACGGCTGCGCCGGTACTCTTTTATCTGTCGGACAGACAGCTTATTCCCCCTTGATCTCTTCCCAATACCGCTTGGCGGCCTGTTCAGTCTTGTTGTCTCCGTATTGATAGTAACAGGTCCCCACCAGCTCGTTGGGCAGGTATTGCTGGGCCACCCAGTGCCGGGGGAAGCTATGGGGGTACTTGTACCCCTGTGCCCGCTCCTGACCGGCGGAGTCGGCGTGAACGTTTTGCAGCTCCCGGGGGATTCCCCCGGTGCGCCCCGCCCGAACGTCGGCCAGAGCGGCGTCGATGGCCATGCAGGCGGTGTTGGACTTGGGGGCGGTGGCCAGTAAAATCACCGCCTCGGCCAGGGGCAGCTTGGCCTCGGGCAGACCCAGCTGAAGGGCGTTGTCCACGCAGGCCTTGACGATAGGCACGGCCATAGGATAGGCCAGACCGATGTCCTCGCTGGCGGAGCACAGGATGCGCCGGATGGCGGTAATCAGGTCCCCCGCCTCCAGCAGCCGGGCCAGATAGTGGAGGGCGGCGTCCGGGTCGGAGCCCCGGAGGGACTTCATCAGGGCGGAGGCGATGTCGAAATGGGCGTCCCCCTCCCGGTC
>CATKHE010000157.1 GCA_949747935.1 uncultured Eubacteriales bacterium | reverse complement strand
CCACCCAGCCAGCGTGGACTCCATCCCCTCCTCCGCCAACCAGGAGGACATCGTGTCCATGGGCACCACCGCCGGCCGCAAGGCGGGCACGATCGTCCAGAACACCTTCTCCGTGCTGGCCGACGAGCTGCTCACTGCCTGCCAGGCCATTGACATCCGCCGCCAGCTGAATGCCCACGGCCAGGGCATCGCCCCTGTCCATGAGGCCATTTTGAAGCATGTCCGTGAGAAGGTGGCCTTCTACGAGATCGACCGGGAGATCTGGCCCGACATCCTGGAGGTGGAGAAGATGGTCCGCAGCGGCGAGCTGCTGGATATCGTGAAGGAATATATCCCCGACTTCCAGTAAGCTGTGAAGCTGAATGTTCTGCGGGCCGACCCCGCAGGTAATATCACACTGTTCGTCCTGGACCCGGTCCCCCTTGGGGACCGGGCCGGGCTCGCTTCCCGGCTCATGGAGGGCTCCGACGTGGAGCAGGTGGGCTTCGTCTGTTCTCCGGTGATGGGGGGCGCGGGCCGGATGGAGATGGCCGGGGGCGAGTTCTGCGGCAACGCCACCCGGGCCTTCGGAATGCTCCTGGCCCAGCGGCTGGGTGGAGCGTCCCAGGTACAGGTGGAGGTCAGCGGCTGTGACCGGCCGGTAACGGTGGACGTGGACCTGACTGCCGGTACCGCCCGGGCCCAGATGCCCCTGCCCCGAGGTGTGGGCCGGACTGAGGTGGACGGCAGTCCTGCCACTATGGTGGATCTGGTGGGCATCGCCCATCTGGTCGTGGAGGATGTGCCCCCCAGTCTGGATTTCTTCCAGCAGGCCGAGCCCCTGTTTCAGGATATCCCTGGACTGGAGGCCTATGGGGTCATCTTTCTTGACACAGAGCGGGGGACCATGACCCCGCTGGTGAAGGTTCCCTCCACCGGCACGCTGGTTTGGGAGGGGAGCTGCGGCTCCGGCTCTCTGGCTGCCGCTGTCGCCCAGAGCCAAAACGCCCCCGACGGGCCCTTTGTCCGCGCCTACCTTCAACCGTCAGGGGTGGTGGAGGCCGCTGTGATCCGCCAGGACGGCAAGGAGGTGTCCGCCTGGATCGGCGGCCCGGTCCGTCTGGACGCCCCCTGTGAGATCGAAATATAAGGAGGAGCTTCAGCTATGCCCCGCATTCGCAACGACCGCAGTGAAGCGACTGACGAGCTGTTCCGGGGGATCCTGTCCCTGCGGGATGTGGAGGAGTGCTACCTCTTCTTTGGCGACCTGTTCACAGTCCAGGAGCTGGCCGCCTTCTCCCAGCGGCTCCAGGTGGCCCGGATGCTCTCTGAGGGCAAGACCTATGAGGCTATCCGCGCCGAAATTTCCACCAGCAGCTCTACCATCACCCGGGTGAACACCGAGCTGCGCTACGGCTCCGGTGGCTACCGGCTGGTACTGGACCGGCTGCGGACCCCCTCTGAAGCATAGAACACACCGCCCGGAGCGTGGAAACACGCTCCGGGTTTCCCATATTTTTTCCAGAAAAATGTGGTTGAGCGGGGCAGGGGATTCGTGCTATACTGACAAAGTACGAGAAAAATCCAAACCCCTGATTTCAGAGAGCGAGGACAACTATGACATCAAAGAAAACCAAGATCCTGGCGACCGGGCTGACAGCGCTGACTCTTTCCCTCAGTCTGCTCCCCGTCCGCGCCAACAAGACCAGCTACCTAGATGTAGACGACGGCCTGTGGTACGCCGCCCCCATCGCCTTCACCCAGCAGCACGGGCTGATGGACGGCACAGCCCGAGGGCACTTCGCCCCCGAACAGCCCCTGACCCGGGCTGCCCTGGCCGAGGCCCTCTACCGTCTGGCGGGCTCCCCACCTGCGGAGGGAGAGGAGCCGGACTTTCTCGATGTGCCCCCCGGGCACCCCAATCTGACCGCCATCCGCTGGGCCCGGAGCAGCGGCGTGGTGGACGGCTACCCGGACGGAACCTTCCGCCCGGACGGCCCCATCACCCGGGAGGAGATCGCTGTTCTCCTGTGGAACAACCGTGGCGGACAGCCCGCCTCTGGTCCCGCCCCCTACGGCGACCGGGAGGACGTGTCCCCCTGGGCCCGCGAGGCGGTGGACTGGGCCTATGGCGCGGCGCTCATGTCCGGTACCCCGGACAGCCGCTTTCTCCCCCTGAACAACACCACCCGGGCGGAGGGGGCAGCCATCCTCATGAGCTATGCGGAGGCCTGGTACAGCCTCTCCTACGGCTATCCCCTGCCCGAGCCCCGCCCCATTCCCGCCAACCCCTACCGAAACGAGGCCTACCTCCTGGAGGAGAGCGGTTATCTCTCCTATGAGGACGCCTGGTACGCCCGGGGGATCGATGTCTCCGCCCACCAGAAGGAGATCGACTGGCCCCTGGTGGCCGGGGCGGGCATGGACTTCGCCATGATCCGGGCGGGCTACCGGGGCTATACCCTGGGCGGCATCATAAAGGACGAGTACTTCGACGCTAACATGTCCGGGGCCCTGGCCAACGGCATGGAGGTGGGGGTCTACTTCTTTTCCCAGGCTCTCACCCCCACCGAGGCAGAGGAGGAGGCCCGGCAGGTTCTGGAGTGGATCCAGGACTTCCCCGTTACATCCCCCATCGTCTTCGACTGGGAGGAGCAGGACAGAGAGGGCTCCCGCTCCCGGAACACCGACGGCAACACCGTCACCGCCTGCGCACTGGCCTTCTGCCGGGTGATTCAGGAGGCGGGCTACACTCCCATGACCTACGGCAGCCCAAGCAAGATCTACGGCGGCGGACTGGCCCTGGAGTATCTCCAGGACTACCCCGCCTTCTGGCTGGCTCACTACACCAAAGACACCGTCCCCACCCAGTTCCGCCACCGCTACGACATCTGGCAGTACTCCAGCTCCGGACAGGTGAACGGCATTGAGGGGAACGTAGACCTGAACATCTGCTTCACTGACTGGTCCGGCCAAGGTCAGGAGGATCCGGTAGATCCCAGCCGTCCCCCCGCCTGGCTGGGGGGATGAGGCCCCGCAACCGTCGGTTGCGGAAAGTTCCAGCTCTTCCTGGTGGACCGCAACCGCCTTTTCTGCTAAAATGGGGGCACTGGAAAGGAGGCACCGCATATGAAACTCAATGAAAAGATCGCCTATTACCGCCGGAAGGCCAAGCTGTCTCAGGAGGAGCTGGCCGCCCTGACAGGGGTGTCCCGTCAGGCGGTGAGCAAGTGGGAGCTGGGTGAGGCCGCGCCCGACATCGGCAAGCTGCTGGCATTGGCCAACGCCTTCGGCGTGACTACGGACCATCTTCTGAATAAGGACGAGGAGCCGGAGCAGCCCGTGTCCCCGCCGCCGGTCCGGGAAACCCCCGCCCCTCCCCCGCCGCCTCAGGCTCCGCCGGGGTCCGGCCTCCCCAGCTTCCTGGGGCGGATGGTCCGGCGGTGGGGCTGGCTGGCCGGGGTGTACATCGCCCTCCAGGGGCTGGGTGTGACCCTGGTGGGAGCCCTGGCCCGGTGGGGATTCGGGAGCATGTTCCGT
>CATKHE010000156.1 GCA_949747935.1 uncultured Eubacteriales bacterium | reverse complement strand
CCGGGTTCTTCGCCTGCCAGCGGCTGGAAAACGTCCCGGGTGCCCGGAAAATGCCGGCCCTGGTGCTGGTCTGCCTGACGTTCCCCTGCATTTTTGCCTGCGGCATCGTGATTCAGGAGGACCTTCCGTCTAAATTTTCCCAGGCTGGGAACGACCTGGCCCAGATCGAGACCAACTTCCTGGTCCAGACGGAGGTCTGGATCAGCCCCAAGGCCTGGCCCGCCCATCTGCCTGGACCCTACTCTGGCTCTTTGACCGCCCAGCCTACCACCCGCTACGGGATCATCGGGGACGATACCGGCGGCAAGTGGGTCCAGGTCTACGTCCCCAACGTTATGGACTTCTCCCTGGATCAGGACCGGCTCTACGACGAAAACCAGTCCATCCAGTGGAATTCAGAACACGCCCGGCGGTATCAGGTGTCCTACACCTCCAATTTCCACTTGGTGGTGGAGATCACGCCGATTGATTAGACAGGAGGTCCAGCTATTGTTAAAGACCGTTGAACAGTTTATCCGGGAGCAGGACTTGATTCCGCCCGGCTCCAGGGTGCTGTGCGCCGTGTCCGGCGGAGCGGACTCGGTGGCTATGCTCCACACTCTGTACCGGCTGCGCTCCAGGCTGAATTTTACCCTGGCCGCCGCCCACTACAACCACCGGCTCCGGGGGGAGGAATCCGACCGGGACCAGCGGTTTGTGGAGCAGTTCACAGAACTGTGCTGCGGGGAGAGCCGTCTGCCCGACGGAAGTGTACTCCCCGCCGTCCCGCTCTATACGGGCTCCGGCGACGTGGCCGCCCAGGCCCGCCTCCAGGGAACCGGCGTTGAGGAGACCGCCCGGGATATGCGCTACGCGTTTCTGCGTCAGGCGGCGGGGGAGGCGGGGGCGGACCTGATTGCCACCGCCCACACCGCCAGCGACAATGTGGAGACCATTCTCTTCCACATGGCCCGGGGCGCCGGTCTGCGGGGGCTGGGAGGCATCCTGCCCAAGCGGGACAGCATTATCCGCCCTCTGCTCACCGTCACCCGCCAGCAGGTGGAGGACTACCTGCGCCGCCTGTCCCTGCCCTGTATGGAGGACAGCTCCAACGCCAGCGACGACTATACCCGCAACCGCATCCGCCATCAGGTCCTCCCGGTGCTGGAGGACATCTCCCCCGGTTTCCTGGCCCGGATGGCGGACGCCGCCGCCCTGCTCCGGGCGGACGAGGCTTGC
The DNA here is from genome assembly GCA_949747935.1 of uncultured Eubacteriales bacterium. Next base: position 2,308 of record CATKHE010000156.1, on the reverse strand, counting down.
CTCACCGGTCTGGCCCGGAACATCGCGGACCGGGCGGTATCCGGGGAGGGGGGGCTGTCCATCGCCGCGGCGGACATTGCCGCCGCCCCCGACCCCATCGCCAGCCGGGCGCTCCGATTGCTGTTAGGAAGGCTGTGGGGAGGGGATCAGAACTGTGGGGCCGCCCACCTCGGAGCCCTGTTACGGCTGTGCCGTGGGACGGACCCCTCCGGAGAGGCCCACCTCCCCCATGGCACGGATGCCCGCCGGACCTATGACAGGCTGCTGCTGGTTCCACGCCTGGGTCCCATCCCCCTGGAGGAGGGGCCGCTGCCCCTCCCCGGGACGCTGGACAGGGGGCCGTGGCACGTCGCCTGCGTTCAGGAGGACTGCCGGGGACAGTGTCAGGGCCCCTGGGACTTCTGGCTGAGTCGGGAGGCCGTGCCCGGGCTGACTCTCCGTCCCCGCCGCACGGGCGACCGGCTCGCGCCGCCGGGCAGGCTGGGCAAGACAGTGAAAAAATGGATGATTGAGGAAAAAATTCCCCGTTTCCAGCGGGAGGCTCTGCCCGTTTTCGACTGTGGCGGACAGGTTGCCGCCGTGGCCGGTCTGGGTCCTGACCGGGCCTTCGCCGCCAAAGAGGGGCAGAGCGCATGGCATGTTGTAATTACGCCGGCTGAGTGAGGCGGCGCGCGCAGGCGGATGATATCCGCTCCTGCACAATATCAAATGGGGAAAGGAAGAAAATTTCCATGCTAGAGAAGGATATTCAGGAGATATTATTTACAGAGGAACAGCTGAAAAGCCGGGTGAATGAGATCGCCCGGCAGATCGAGGTGGACTACGCCGGCAAGGAGATCATGCTCATCAGCGTGCTGCGGGGCTCCTTCATCTTTATGGCCGACCTGTGCCGGGCTATCGATCTGCCCTGCACCCTGGATTTCATGTCCGTCTCCTCCTACGGCACCGGAACCACCTCCAGTGGCCAAGTCCAGATCACCAAGGACCTGACGGAGGACATCACCGGCCGGCATGTCATCGTGGTGGAGGACATTCTGGACAGCGGCAACACCCTGAGCTATCTGCTGAAAATTTTGAACCACCGCCACCCCGCCTCCGTCCGTCTGTGCACCCTGCTGGACAAGCCCGACCGCCGGACCAAGCCGGTGGACCTGCACTACTCCGGCTTCACCATTCCAGACGCCTTTGTGGTGGGATACGGACTGGACTATGCGGAGAAATACCGCAATCTGCCTTACATCGGCGTTTTGAAACCGGAGGTTTACGGGGGATAACGGATAACCGCCCTCTATATGAAAGGATCATGCCTATGAGACGCTTTGGCCCACGGGATATCACGCTGTATCTGATGCTGGGGTTGATGATATGCTTCGCCTTTTTCACGCTGCGGCAGATGGAGCGGAAGGACGCCCCCACCTACAGTCAGATCCGCACCCTGTTCCTTAGGGAACAGGTGGAGTATTTTACCCTGGAGGACAAGACCCTCACCCTGACCATCAGGGGCCAGAACGGAGGCGAGTCCCTGCGGCTCACCTATCAGGTGGCCAACCCCGCCCTCTTTTACGACGACATGCGGGAGATTGTCAATGCTCAGCTGGAATCCGGGGTGCTGAAGGGCTTCGACTATCCCCCCGGAGTGGAGGGCTCCTGGTGGTATGACCTGATCCCCTATCTGGTGGCGGCGGCGGTGCTGGGCCTGTTTTACTTCCTTCTGGTCCGCCAGCGGGGGGCGGGCGGCGGAGGAGGAGGCGCGCCCGGTGCAGCCCGCTTCGGCCGGGCCCGCACCCGTACCCTGTCCGACCAGGGTAAGAAGGTCACCTTCCAGGACGTGGCCGGGGCGGAGGAAGAGAAGGAGGAGCTTCAGGAGATTGTGGAGTTCCTCCGGGACCCGCAGAAATTCACCTCCCTGGGGGCCCGCATTCCCAAGGGTGTGCTGCTGGTGGGCCCTCCGGGCACCGGCAAGACCCTCATCGCCAAGGCGGTGGCCGGGGAGGCCGGCGTGCAGTTCCTGTCCATCTCGGGCTCCGATTTTGTGGAGCTCTACGTGGGTGTGGGCGCATCCCGGGTCCGGGATCTCTTTGACCAGGCCAAGAAGGACGCCCCGGCCATTGTGTTTATCGACGAGATCGACGCCGTAGGTCGTCAGCGAGGCACCGGCCTGGGCGGCGGCCACGACGAGCGGGAGCAGACCCTGAACCAGCTACTGGTGGAGATGGACGGCTTTGCCTCCAACGAGGGCGTGATTGTCATCGCCGCCACCAACCGGCAGGACATCCTGGACCCCGCCCTGCTGCGGCCCGGCCGGTTT
>CATKHE010000155.1 GCA_949747935.1 uncultured Eubacteriales bacterium | reverse complement strand
CTGCGGCAGATGGAGTGCGGTCTGCACTGCGACGGCGCCTGCGCTGGCTGTTCGGCTAAGCCGCCTCAGGAAATACTGGCTCTGGCCTCCAACGCCATTGGAGCGAAGCCGGGTGACTTTGTGGAGGTGGAACCCTCCGGCGGGCGGAATATCAGTACCTCGGTGGTAGTGTTCCTGGTTCCCTGTATTGGGCTGGGGTTGGGCTACGCACTGGGACTGAATGTGTTGCGGTTGGGTGAGCTGGCTTCCATGCTGACAGCTTTTCTGGGATTAGCGGCTGGGTTTATCCCTTCGGTTCTGATGAACCGGGCCATTGCCCGCAGTCAGGCCCCTGAGTTTTCCATTTTGAAGCGGCTGCGCTGAGGGAAAGCGCGATGTTCGGCTATGTGCGTCCCCTCCGGCCGGAGCTGAAATGTAAGGATTTCGATCTGTATCGGGCCACCTACTGCGGCCTGTGCCGCTGCATGCGGCAGCGGTATGGATTGATCGCCCCCATGTTTCTTAACTTTGATTTCACTTTTCTGGCCCTGCTGCTGTGGGAGTCGGAGGAAGGCTTTTTTCCCTGCCGGGGCCGGTGTCACGCCAACCCTCTGGTGAAAAAGTCCATGTGTCCCGACAGCCCCGCCTTGGAACAGGCGGCGGATGAGAGTGTAGTATTGGCATGGTGGAAGCTGCGGGATTCCGCCCGGGACGATGGAATGTGGGGCGGCCTGCCCGCCCGGGTGCTGTCCCTGTTCCTGCGGCCGGCTTATCAAAAGGCGGCCCGCCGCCGTCCCGATTTTGACGGGACCGTCCGGACCTGTCTGGAGGAGTTGTCCGTTTTGGAACAGGAGGGCTGTTCCTCCCTGGACCGGACAGCGGATACCTTTGCCCGTCTGCTCCAGTCCGCTGCGCCTGCGGAAGGGGAGCGGGGACGGGTGCTGCGCCAGCTGCTGTATCATCTGGGCCGTTGGATTTATCTGGCCGACGCCCGGGACGATCTGGAAGAGGACAAGCTGGCCTCACGGTATAATCCGGTGACTGCCCGCTACGGGCCGGGAGGAGACGATGGGGCATTGAAGCTGACCATGGACCGCTCGCTGGAGCTGATTGGGGCGGCGCTCCAGCTGGGGGACTTCGGATGCCGCGGGCCGCTGCTGGAAAATATTGTTTATTTTGGGCTTCCACTGGTGCAGAGAGCTGTGTTGGATGGAAGCTGGAAAGAAATAAAAAAACAAAAGATTTGGAGAAACGACAGATGAGAGACCCATACAGCGTTCTGGGTGTGAGCCAAAACGCCAGTGACGACGAAGTGAAGAAAGCCTACCGGGAATTGGCCCGGAAGTATCACCCGGACAACTATCAGAACAATCCTCTGGCTGATTTGGCCGAGGAGAAGATGAAAGAGATCAATGAGGCCTACGACACCATTACCAAGCAGCGTACCGGCGGCTACTCAGGGGGGACGTCAGGGAGCTACGGCGGCTATCAGCAGAGCTATGCTTCTTCCAATCCCGCCTATACGCGGATACGCAACCTGATTAACGCCGGAGATTTGAACCAGGCGGAGCAACTGCTCTATGAGGTGGGGCAGAAGGATGGGGAGTGGTACTTCCTGTCCGGCAGCGTTGCTTACCGCAAAGGATGGCTGGACGAGGCTCTTCAGAACTACACTCGGGCTGTTCAGATGGAGCCTAATAATATGGAGTACCGTCAGGCACTGGCCGTGATGCAACGGGGATCCATGGGCGGCTACCGGCCCGCAGGCTACGGCGGCGGAATGGACACTATGGACTGCTGTACCACCTTGATGTGTCTCAACTGTCTGTGTGGGGGAGGCCGTTGCTGAGATGGCCGGACCGGATGGAAGAAAAAGCGCCTGTATGGCCCTGGGCGGCGTGCTGGCCGCAGGCAGTCTGGTGCTGTTGTGGCTGGCCTGCGCCGTGCCTTCGGGACGGCTGGGGCTCACCGCGGCGGCCGGATTGTTTCCTATGGCGGCTTCCCTTTACGCCGGCCGGGCGGCGGGCTATTTGTGCTGGGCCGCAGCATCTCTGCTGGGTCTGTTTCTGTTGCCTGACAAGGGCATAGCTCTGCTGTTCCTGGCATTTTTGGGCCTGTATCCAGTGACCAAGGGACGCATCGAGTCTCTGCGCCGTCCGGGATTGGAGTGGGGACTGAAGCTGTCCTGGTTTGTTCTGACGCTTAGCCTGTTCTGGTTTGTTCTGCGGGAACTTTTTCTCTCCCAGGCACTGAGCGAGACAGCCGGCGGGGTTCCGCTGATCTATGGCGCGGGCAGCCTGATTTTTGCGGCCTACGACCTGGGACTGTCCCAGCTTATCTCCCGGCTCCAAAACCGTTTGGGCCGGAGAAAAAGATATTGAGTATAATGTTGCTTTTTTGAAAAAAGAAAGTGATTTTAGGAAAATGAGCGGCCTGCCCGCAGCACCGGAAGGCTTGGTGGGGAGGACGGCGAAGCTGTACAAGTTATCTTTTGTTCTTTTTCAAAATGAAGGGAACAGTTTTGCCATTTCTACAGTAAGGAGAGTGACCGACCTTGGTCAAAAGTATGACCGGGTATGGCCGGGCGGAAGAGACCGTCAGCGGCTGTACCATCACTGTGGAGCTGCGCTCCGTCAACAACCGCTATCTGGATTGCAACGTTCGTATCCCCAGACTGTATCTCTTCGCGGAGGAGGCTATCAAATCACGGGTGCAGAACACCATCTCCCGGGGAAAGGTGGACGTGTTTGTCACCCTGGACAGCACTGGCGCCGACCGGGTACAGGTGTCTGTCAACAAACCGGTAGCTGACGGCTATTACGCGGCGCTGAGACAGCTGGCGGAGGACTACGGCCTGTCCAGCGATATCTCTGTGTCGCTGCTTTCCCGGTTCCCCGAGGTCCTGCTGGCGGAGAAGGCGGAGGAGGATGTGGAACAGATGGCCAAGGATATCTGCTCCGTTCTGGACCATGCGCTGGCCGACTTTGATCAGATGCGCACCCGGGAGGGGGAACAGCTGAAGGAGGATATCCTGTCCCGGGCTGCGGCAATTGAGGACAAGGTGGCTTTGGTGGAAAAGCGTTCTCCCCAGACGGTGGCTGAGTACCGGGCTAAGCTGGAGACCAGAATGAACGAGGTTTTGGCAAATACCCAGCTGGACCCCGCCCGCATCCTCACCGAGGCGGCCATTTTTGCCGACAAGATTGCCGTGGACGAGGAGACCGTTCGTCTGCGCAGCCATATCACCCAGCTGAGGGAAATGCTGTCCAAAGGGGGGGCCACCGGCCGGAAGCTGGACTTCCTCATTCAGGAATTCAACCGGGAGGCCAACACCATTGGCTCCAAGTGCAGCGACATTGAGATCTCCGGTCATGTGGTGGATATCAAGGCGGAGATCGAGAAAATTCGGGAGCAGGTGCAGAATATTGAGTAGGAGGGACCCTTTTGCGGCTTATCAATGTCGGCTTTGGCAGCCTGGTGTCTGCCCACAGGCTGGTGGCGGTGGTCAGTCCTGATTCCGCCCCCATCAAGCGCATGGTTCAAGAGGCGCGGGAACGGGGCGTTCTTATCGACGCCACCTATGGCCGGCGTACTCAGGCGATTCTGGTGATGGATAACGACCATTTGATTCTGTCTGCGCTCTCCCCCGGGGCCATCGCCGGCCGTCTGGAGGGGAAAGAGCAGAGCGACGGAGAGGAGAAGCCATGAAAAAAGAAAAGGGCCAGCTCATTGTGCTGTCCGGACCGTCGGGTGTGGGCAAGAGCACCGTTATCGCGGAGCTGCTGGGCCAGCGGGGCAACATCTATTTTTCTGTTTCCTACACCACCCGGCAGCCTCGGGTGGGGGAGCAGGACGGCGTAAATTATAACTTTGTGGACCGGCCGGAGTTCGAGCGGATGATTGCCGCCGGAGAGCTGCTGGAGTATGCCGAGTATGTGGGCAACTACTATGGGACCTCGCTCAAGGCAATCCAGGAGAGGCTGGATTCGGGAATCGACGTGCTGCTGGACATTGAGGTCCAGGGTGCGGCCAAGGTCCGGGCCCGGTGCCCTGAGGCCCTGTTTATCTTTATTATCCCGCCTTCCTTTGAGGAACTGTCCCGTCGTCTCCACCGCCGGAACACGGACAGCGAGGATGTCATTGCCGGACGGCTGGAGAAGGCCCGGGTGGAGTTTCAGGAGATTCCAAATTACGACTATTTGGTGATTAACGATAAGGTGTCCGCAGCTGTGGCAGAGATTGAGGCTGTCCTTACCGCAGCCGCCTGCCGGGTGGAAAACCGAAGGTCTATTCTGGGTCAGTTTGTATAAAATAGTAAGAGTGTCTAATTAAGGAACGGCCTGCATGAAAGCGGGTCTGATATGTAACGCTTCGACAAGGAGAGATTTATTATGATGCTGTACCCCGCTATGAAGGATTTGCTGGAAAAGGTGCCCAGCCGTTACGAATTGGTCAACGTGGTGGCCTGCAAAGCCCGCCAGATTGCCCGGGAGGCCGAGATTGAGGGAGAGCCCCTGTCTGAGAAGCCTGTGAGCATTGCAATTCAGGCCGTCGCCAATGGTGAGTTGGAGGAAAAAAGCGAGGAGACGGAGATGTAATATGCAGGGGACGGCGGTCTTGCCGTCCCGTTTTGCCGGGGAATCCCGGTAAGGCGGACCGCTGGTAGTGGCGGCCCCTGCCTTTTGCGGGAGGAGGTGACAGCCATGGGTCGAAAAATTGCAAAGGTGGCTGTCGCCAAGGCAGTTTATGCCATTGATAAGCCCTATGACTATTTGATTCCCCGGGAGCTGGAGGGACGGCTGGAGCCAGGCATGAGGGTGCTGGTTCCTTTTGCCGCCGGTAATCGGGGGTCGGACGGAATTGTTCTGTCTGTCTATGAGGCACCCTCGGCAGGCCAGGCGCTAAAATCTATCCAGGCAGTGCTGGACGATTGGCCGGTGCTGGACGGCAAGGCGCTTCAGCTGGCCCTGTGGATGCGGGAGAGGTATTTCTGTACCGTTTACGACTGTGTCAAGGCGATGCTCCCTGCGGGGCTGTACTTTTCCCTGCGGGACTGTGTATTTGTCAGGCAGGGTATGGACCGGGAGCGGGCCTACAGGGCCGCCGAGGGTTCTGCTTCCGCCATCCAGCTTTTGGACCTGCTGTGGAGCTGGGGCGGAAGAGGAGGTATGGAGCAAATCCGCCTGGCCTTCAGGGCCAAAGACCCCAACCCTGCCATCCGCCGGCTGACTGAGGCCGGCGTGGTCTCGCTGGAGACAGGGGCTCAGCGGGCGGTGGCGGACAAGACGGAAAAGGTCGCGGTGCTGGCTGTTCCGACAGAGGAAGCCATGGCGATTGTAACACCCCGACGGAAATCCGCTCCTCTGCGCTACGCCGTGGTTGAACTGCTGTGCGCGCTGGGGGCTGCGTCCACCAAGGAGCTGTGCTACTTCACCGGAGCCTCGCCGCAGACTCTGAAGTCGCTGGAGAAAAGCGGAATCCTAACCCTGGAGAGGCAGGAGATGCTGCGCCGCACGCCTTTGGAGGATGTGGAGCCCGCTCCGCCGCCCGTCCTGAACGGGGAGCAGCGGGCCGCCTTTGAGGGGCTGGATGCTCTGGCCCGGCAGGAGAAGCCCGCTGCCGCCCTCCTCTACGGCGTGACGGGCAGCGGCAAGACCCAGGTGTACATCCGGCTTATTCAGGAGACCCTCTCCCGGGGACGGACTGCTTTGGTGCTGGTACCTGAGATCGTGCTTACCCCCCAGCTCCTGCAGATTTTCGCCGCCCACTTTGGCAAGCAGGTAGCTGTGCTTCACAGCTCTCTCCGGGCGGGGGAGCGGTATGACGAGTGGAAGCGGGCGCACCGGGGAGAGGCGCAGGTGGTTGTCGGAACACGGTCGGCGGTCTTTGCCCCCTTGGAGAACCTGGGCCTCATCATTCTGGACGAGGAACAGGAGGCCAGCTACAAGTCGGAAAATGCCCCCCGCTACCATGCCCGGGATGTGGCCAAGTACCGCTGTGTGCAAAACAACGCCTTGCTGGTGCTGGGTTCCGCTACCCCGTCAGTGGAGACCATGTACCAGGCCCGGGAAGGTCAGATTGGGCTGTTTTCGTTGAAGACGCGCTACAACCAAAAGGCCTTGCCCCAGGTGCTCATCGTGGATTTGAAGGAGGAACTGCGCCAGGGAAACGCCAATGCGGTCAGCTCTGTGCTGAAGCGAGAGCTGGAGGCAAATTTCAAGCGGGAGGAGCAGGCTATCCTGTTTCTCAACCGCCGTGGGGCCAGCCGGATGGTGTCCTGCGGGGAGTGCGGGGAGGTGCCCGAGTGCCCCCGGTGTTCCGTGAAGCTGACCTACCACTCGGCCAACAACCGCCTGATGTGCCATCACTGCGGCCACTCTCAGCCCCTTCCTCCGGTGTGCCCCTCCTGTGGGGGACTGATGAATTTTATCGGCACCGGCACTCAGCGGGTGGAGGAGGAACTGCGGGATCTGTTTCCCTGGGGGGAGGTGCTGCGGATGGACACGGATACTGTCTCTGCTGCCCACCCCCATGAGGAACTGCTGGAGCGATTCCGAAAGGAGCGTATCCCCATTTTGGTGGGCACTCAGATGGTGGCCAAGGGGCTGGACTTTGAAAATGTTACCCTGGTTGGGGTCATTGCCCCTGATTTGTCCCTATATGTGGACGATTTCCGGGCGGGAGAACGAACCTTTTCCCTCCTCACCCAGGTTGTGGGCCGGGCGGGGCGGGGAGAAAAGCAGGGGAGGGCCGTGATCCAGACCTTTACCCCGGATAATGATGTGATTCGCTGTGCCGCCCTTCAGGATTATGATGGCTTCTATGAGCGAGAGATTGAGCTGCGCCGTCTGCGGAATGACCCGCCCTTCGTCCAAAGGGTGGTGGTTACTGCCTCCGGGCTGGAGGAGGGAGCGGTTCTGCGGTGCTGTGTCCGTCTGCGTCGGGCCCTGGAGCAGGGGCTTCTGAGCGTTCCGGGGCAATGGAAGTTGTTGGGACCCGCCCCTGCGTCGGTGGCCAAGGTGAACAACCGTTACCGCTACCGCCTCACCCTGTCAGGGCAGTCCGGCAGAAAGTTTCGGGTCCTGCTGGCCCATCTGCTGCGGGAGGCCCATAGGGACAAAGAAAACAGAGGGGTGTCCGTCTATGCAGATGCGGACCCCTATCATAGCTAGAAGGAGAAGAGACGTATATGGCAATCAGGACGATTTTGACCCAGGGGGATCCAGCGTTGAATAAGAGATGTCATCCGGTGACCAAATTTGACCGCAGGCTGGCTGATTTGCTGGACGACTTGAAGGAGACGCTGGCAGAGGCCAACGGCGTGGGCCTGGCGGCACCCCAGGTGGGGATCCTGCGCCGGGCGGTGATCGTGGTGCCTGACCCGGAAAAGGACGAGATGGTAGAACTGGTCAACCCGGAGATCGTGGCCCAGGAGGGAGAGGTGGACGGTCTGGAGGGCTGTTTGTCCATCCCCGGCATGTGGGGCTATGTGAAGCGGCCCATATGGGTCAAAGTGCGGGCCCAGGACCGGGGCGGGAACTGGTTCGAGATGGAGGGCGAGGGTCTGGCGGCCCGGTGCTTCTGCCACGAGTTGGAGCACTTGGAGGGCCATATGTATGACGAGCATACAGATCGGCTCTATACTGCCGAGGAACTGGACGAGATGGAGTCGGAGAGGGCGGACGGATGAGAATCGTCTTTATGGGCACCCCTGACTTTGCTGTTCCTTCCCTGGAGGGACTGGCGGAGGCAGGGTATCAGGTGGTGGGTGTGTTCAGCCAGCCGGACAGGCCGGTGGGCCGGCACCACAACAAGCTCCAGCCCACCCCGGTGAAGGCCCGCGCCCTGTCCCGCGGTATCCCCGTCTATCAGCCAGAGACTCTGCGGGACGGGACCGCTCTGGCCGTTTTGCGGGAGCTGGAGCCAGAGCTGATCGTGGTGGCGGCCTATGGCCGATTCCTCCCTGATGAGATTTTGAACCTGCCCCCCAAGGGGTGCGTCAACGTTCACTCCTCCCT
>CATKHE010000154.1 GCA_949747935.1 uncultured Eubacteriales bacterium | reverse complement strand
GGTAAGGTGGAGTACCGTCTGGACAAGACCAACATTATCCACTGCCCCATCGGCAAGGTCTCCTTCGGCCCCGAGAAGCTGAGCGAGAACTTCGCCGCCCTTATGGGCGCCATCATCAAGGCCAAGCCCGCCGCTGCCAAGGGCCAGTATATCAAGAGCTGCACCGTGGCCTCCACCATGGGTCCCGGCGTCAAGGTCAACGGCGCCAAGCTGGTGTAATTTGAAATTTTGACATAGAGATCCCCCGATCATGTGGTCGGGGGATTTTTGTGCTCAATTTGAAAGCCCAAGAAAATAATCAGAGGTAACATGGTAAAATCTGCACAAAGTGATAAGATGCCGAATGGGAAGCTCATTGATTCCCTGCTCGTACCGCGAATAGGTCTGCTGTGTGGTTTTGAGCAGCTTGGCAATGTCATACTGGGTTAAATCGTGGTCTTCGCGCAACTCCCGCATGCGTTCGATGTAGGTTTTCATAATAGATCAGCTCCATTTGTCGGATGAATCTATTATGGCAACACTAGATGTGATGTATTGACTTCACGCTAAATATGGTGTATAATATTGGACAAAAGGGAAGCGACGCTGTGGAAATATGGGCTTGCTTAAGGATTTCCTTTGGGTTACAATAGACTTACATTACCTGTGCAAGGAGGTATTTTGATGGATGAAAAAATTCCCGGCCTGTTCCGGAGCCGCCGGGGCCAGTGCATGAAGTGCCAGACAATCGGGGAACTGAAAGAGTATCACGGCCTGGACCTGAGCCGGTGCCCGGATGGAAAAGAGAAGCTGCTGGAGGGGAAGTTCTTCCAGTGGCGCTGCCCCAAGTGCGGCCTGGAGGCGGACACCGCCTGGCCCTGCTGGTATTTCGACTCGGAGGCCAAGCTGGGGGTCGCCCTGGTCCCCGGCATCGACTCGTCTGGTGCCGGTGAGGCCCTCCGGGTGATGAACCGAAACCTGGAGGGGCTGGGACTGGCCGGTATGGAGCGCCGGGTGGCGGGAAACTTCTATGCCGTGCAGGAGATTGTCCGGGCCAGGGACGCCGGACTGGACGACCGGGTCCTCCAACTGATCAAGCCCCTTATCATCGGTCAGCTCCAGTCGGCGGGCAAGGAGGTCTGGAACGGCTTTTTCCAAGAGGTCTCCACCCCGGAGCCCTGGGAGCAGGAGCCCGTTCAGGGGGTGCTCTACGCTTCCATCGGGCCGGACAAGACCCCAGAGTACGGCCAGCCCATCTACTGGTATGATATCCATCTCACCGACCGGAATATCATACATACCGGAGTCAACCAGGTGATCTTTGATATGTGCCAGCAGATGCTGGACCGGCTGGAGGTTCCGCCTGATGACGGGAGTTTCCAGATCTACGACCTAAACTGGGCCATCAGCTGCCACAACCGGATGCAGCAGGGTTAGGAGGGGATCATATGTTTGGATTTTTCAAGAAGAAGGACAACCAGGACAACGGGAGTAAGGTCCGTACAGCAGAGAAGGCGCAGTCCAACGTGCGGCCCCAGGGGCCCTGGGCCCAGGCGGCGGCTATGATGGACCGGGGCGAGACCGCCCAGGCCCTGGAGCACTTTGCCCGGACCGCGATCCAGACCCGGGACCTGTCCCACATGGATATGGCGGAGCGGTGGCTGGGCGATCAGGCCCTGCTGGACCGTGCGGGGGAGGGGACGGTGTGCCTCTTTGTGGCCTTGCTCACCCAGGTGCTGGACCCCGTGGAGCCCGTCCAGCGCCAACGGCTGTGGGACGGCTGCCTCAACGCCCTGCGGGCGCTGGGGGACGACGCCGCCCCCCGGCAGGACATGACCAACCGCT
>CATKHE010000153.1 GCA_949747935.1 uncultured Eubacteriales bacterium | reverse complement strand
GGTCTCCACGTTGTTGAGCACCGTGGGCCGGGCCCACAGCCCCTGCTCCACCGTCCGGGGCGGCTTTACCCGGGGCATGCCCCGGTTGCCCTCGATGGACGCGGTGAGGGCGGAGCCCTCGCCGCAGACAAAGGCCCCCGCGCCCCGGTTGACGTTGAGGTGAAAGGAGAAGTCGGTGCCCAGGATGCGGTCGCCCAGGAGGTTCATCTCCTCCGCCCTGGCGATGGCGGTTTTCAGCCGGGCCACTGCCAGGGGGTACTCCGCCCGGACGTAGATATAGCCCTCGTCGCTGCCCGCGGCGATGGCGGCGATGAGCATCCCCTCAATAATGGAGTGGGGGTTGCCCTCCATGATGGAGCGGTCCATGAACGCGCCGGGGTCGCCCTCGTCGCCGTTGCAGACCACATATTTCTTGCCCTTGGGCTGCCTGCGCACGCTGTCCCACTTGCGTCCGGCGGGAAAACCGCCGCCCCCCCGGCCCCGCAGGCCGGAGTCCAGGATTTCCTTGCAGACGGCCTCGCCGGTCATTTCGAAGAGGGCCTTCTCAAAGGCCACATAGCCGTCTTTGGCCAGGTACTCGTCGATGTCCTCGGCGTCAGTGGTGCCGCAGTTCTCCAGCACCACGCGGTGCTGGCGGTGATAGAAGGGGATGTCGCTGTGCTTGGGATACCTCACGCCCTCCAACTCGTAGAGCAGGCGGTCGACGACCTCACCCTTGAGGATGGTTCTCTCAATGATTTCGTCACAGTCCTCCAACTGGACATGGGTGTACAGGATGCCCTCGGGCTCGATCTGGACCAGGGGGCCCATTTCGCAGAAGCCGTGGCAGCCGCTTTTTTTCAGGTAGACCCCGTCCCCCTTGGGCTCGGTGACGTCCTCCTCCTCGCTCTCCTGGGTGAGGCCGATGTACACGTCCAGCCCGCGGCGGGCGCACTCCTCCTTGAAGTAGTCATACAGCTTCAGGGAGCCGCCGGCGATGCAGCCGGTGCCGGCGCACAGCAGAATCTGCTTCTTCTGATAGGACAGGGCCCGTTTCGCTTTGACACGCCGGACCTCCAGCCGTTCACGGTTCATCTCAGGCATGGGCGGCGTCCTCCTTTCGCAGACTGTCCAGCAGGTCGATGGCCAGCTCCGGGCTCATTTTGGAGTGGACCTGGTCGTTCACCGTGACCACCGGGGCCAGGCCGCAGGCCCCCAGGCAGGCCACCGTCTCCAGGGTGAAGAGCCCGTCAGCAGAGGTCTTCTGCTTGCCCTCCAGCTCCAGATACTCCCGGATGGCGTTGTAGATGGGCTGGGATTTGCGCACGTGGCAGGCGGTGCCGTCGCAGACCTTGATGATGTATTTTCCCTTGGCCTCCAGGGAGAAATTTTCGTAGAAGGTGGCCACGCTGTATACCTTGGCCACCCCGATTCCCAGCTTCTGGGCGATGCGCTCCAGCACCGCCGGGCTAAGATACTTGTACTCCGCCTGGATATCCTGCATGATGGCGATCAGGTGGTGGACCTGACAGTCGTAGCCGTCGATAATCGCCTCCACCCGTTCCATGGATATTCCGTTGGACATGGCTGTTGTCTCCTCTCGTTGTCATTTCGCGGGACCGATTTTACCTCATTGTGATTTTAACATAATGGAGCCCGATCCGCAAGGGAAAATCGTGCAAAAACCACTAAAATTTACCATAATTCGCCTGGGTTGGTGGATTTACCCGCCGCGGCTTCCCTTTTTTCCCCATTGAAACCAGCCGTCCTCTCTGCTATAATAGACAGGTACGCTGATCCACACACCCCAGATACAAAGGAGCTTTCCATGAGACATACCACATCCTTCCCCCGCAGGGCGGCCGCCCTGCTGCTGGCTCTGCTGCTGGCTGTGCCCACTGTCTTCGCCGCTGCGGGCGAACAGAAACTACAGACCGTCACCCAGCTTGTGGACGGCCTGACCTACCGCAACACCGTCACCGTCAACGGCGGAAGCCGGGTGGAGAGCTACTCCTTGGAGCTGTCCCCGGACAGCTCCGTCTCACCTATGCTGATTCAGGGGGATTCCACCATCTACGGCAACGGCAATATCAACCGGGCCGTCTCCCTCGCGCAGGCCCAGGGCCGGCGGGTGCTGGGCGGAATTAACACCGATTTCTTCATCATGGCCACCGGCGTGCCCATCGGGCTGGTGATTGAGGATGGGGTCTATAAGTCCAGTAACGACGGGGAGAATGCCCTGACGCTCACCGACGGCCGGGCGGCCATTGTGGACAGGCCCCAGGTTTCCATCTCTCTGTATGACCACAACACCGAGCTCACCGTGATCCCCACCCACTTCAACAAGACCCGCTCGGAGACAGACAATATTTTTCTCCTCAACGAGTATTTCTCCACCGTGTCCACCCGGGGCAAGGGCCCGGGCTGGTATGTGCGCATGAAGGCGGCCGCCGACCCGGATACCGGGGAGGTCCCGGAGCTTACGGTCAACTCCAGCCTGACCCTGGAGGTGGCCGAGCTGATCCTCTCCGACAAGCCCATCTCCATCGGACCGGACGAGTACATCCTCACCTCCGCCGACGCGGCCAACCGGGGAGACGCCTACATGGCATTCCAGGTGGGAGACAAGGTCACGCTGACCACCTCCTGCGAGGACCCGACCCTGTCCGCCGCCCAGTGGGCCTGCGGCGTGGGAGACATCATGGTCCGGGACGGCGTGATGACCGACACCTCCACATGGGGCTACCGTTCCGACGGCCGTCAGCCCCGGTCCGCCATGGGCATCAAGCCCGACGGAACCATGGTGTTTTACGCCGTAGACGGCCGCAAAACAGGCCATTCCGTGGGCCTGACCCAGTACAATCTGGCCGAGGAGCTGCTCAATCAGGGCTGTACCACCGTGGTCAACCTGGACGGCGGCGGGTCCACCGCCCTGACGGCCTGGCTGCCCGGGCAGAGCGGCCCCTCTGTCCAAAACACCCCCTCTGACGGCCGGCCCCGGGGCTGCGCCACCTACCTGCTGCTGGTTACAGACCAGAAGGGGGACGGACAGTCTGTCCGGCTGGCCTCCGGCAGCCACGGACAGGTGGTTCTGGCCGGCTCCTCTCTCACGCTGGAGCAGCCAAAGGCTCTGGACCGGGACCTCAGCCTGACCGGTGCCGACCCGGGGACCGTGACCTATGACTCCCGGAACAAGCTGGGCACCCTCCAGGGCGGGGTCTACACCGCCGGGGGCGCGGCTGGGACCGACGTGCTCTCCATGACCGCCGGCACCCTGACCGGTGAGCTCCAGCTCCACGTGGTGGACCAGCTCACCGAGCTGAGCATCACCCGGGCGGGGAGCTCCTCCGCCCTGTCCTCCCTGTCCCTGCGGCCGGGGGAGCAGGTCCAGCTGGCCGTCTCGGGCAGCTACTGGAACCGGGAGGCCCTGCGGGACTTCGGCCCTGTGTCGGTGACGGTACAGGGCGGCGCGGGCACGATGGACCCCAGCGGCCTGTTCACCGCCGCCCAGGACCTGAAGCCGGGGGGCTCCGTCACCTTCTCCGCCGGCGGGCTGAGCCGCACCGTCCAGATCGTTCCCACCTATGTCCATGACGACGTTCTCCCGGGGCACTGGGCCTATGACTCGGTGGAGTACTGCTACGCAAGGGAGATCGTCAGCGGCGTCACGCCCACCCTGTTCGGGCCGGACAACCCCATGATCCGGGGGGACTTCATCCTCATGCTGTACCGGGCCGCAGGACAGCCGGCGGTGGACGCCCCCTGCACCTTCACCGACGTGGCCCCCACGGACTACTACGCCGGGGCCCTGGCCTGGGCCCAGAGCCTGGGGCTGGCCTCGGGCACCGGTGACGGCCGCTTCTCCCCCCAGGACCGCATCACCCGGGAGCAGGCCTTCACCATTCTGCACCGCTTCCTCCCCGTCATCGGCAAGGAGTGCCCGGAGAGCAGTCTGTCGGTGCTGGACCAGTTCCAGGACCGGGACCTGATCGCCGGCTACGCCCGGCCCGCCGCCGCCGCCCTGGTGGCCCAGGGGCTGGTGTCGGGCGACGCGGGGACCATCAACCCCGGGGGCACCTTGACCCGGGCCCAGATGGCCGCCCTGGTCCACCGGGTGATGGAGCACACCCCCGTGCTGGACGTCCCCACCGACCCCGCCGGCCCCGATCACCCAGAGGCGGACTACAAACTGGCCCTGGACCAGAGTGAGGTCACGCTGGCCTCGGGGGGCAGCGTGACGCTGAACGCCTCCATCCTGCCCAACCCGGGGGACGCCGCTGTCACCTGGACCAGCAGCGACCCCGGCGCGGCGGCGGTCTCCGCCAACGGGATGGTCACCAACCTGTATCCGGGGGAGGGGAGCAAAGCCGTCACCGTCACGGCAAGCTGGAACGGCCTTTCCGCAAGCTGTTCCGTGGTCTGTCAGCCCGCCGCCGGCACCGGGACCGTCACAAACGCGGAGAACGGACTGAACGTCCGCTCCGGCCCGGGCACGGAATATGTCAAGGTGGGCGCGCTGCGCTCCAACGCCCGGGTGGTGGTTCTGAGCCGGCAGGAGGACTGGTATCAGGTCCTCTTCCTCAACCCCCAGGGTCAGGCCGCCATCGGCTATGTGTCGGCAGAGTATCTCACCCTGAATTCGTGAAAAAAAGGCCGCCTCCCATAGGAGACGGCCCTTTTTGACTAAGTTTCCTCGGGGCGGGACTGCGGCTCGCCGCGCTCCGACGCGGAGAGATACAGCTCCTCACACTCCCGCTGTGCCTGGATCAGGAGGCTGATCGCCTCCTCGCTGGCCCGGAACATGATCAGGTACATCTGCTTGTAATCCGCATCTGTTATCATGCAAGACCTCCCGGAGACAGCCGCAGCGGCTGTCTCTCTGTTTTCTCAACGGTTCCGCCCGCAGGGGGGAGTGCACAGGAAGAGGAGGCTCCCCCCGCAGGCTTTCCCGCTGAGACAAACAAAGCGGCGCAGGATTTCATTGCCCCACACCGCATATCTCAAGACACAAACTCTCATTTTGCTCATTTTAAAAAATGCTTGTAAATGGAGGCGAATTCCATTATAATGAGAGATGGTACAGCGATGCTGTTGTGTGGGTGGTGCTTTCACCCGCATAGGGACGTGGGGTGTTTGTCCCGCCTCACGTCCTGCCTTTTATTTGTCTCACTGATACTGTAGCATGTTTTGTCGAAAAAATCAAGTAATTTTTTTCCTTTTTCAGAAAACCGGACCGGTGACTGCTTCACCGGTCCGGTTTTTTGCCTCTGCAGCGGCTCAGTCCTCCCCCTCCAGGAAGTAGGAGGCCTCCATGTCCGCCGTGGCCAGGGCGAAGGCCAGGGGGTACTTTTGCAAAGCCTGCCCCACCAGGCGGTTGTCCTCGGTTCCCGAGAAGCCCATGTGCCAGCGGATGGCCATGGCCTCCTCCCGGGTGAGGCGGATAAAGCCGTTGGTGATGTACACGCTCTTCTCCCCGTGGCCGTAAGGCAGGGGGTCGTCAAAGGTGTAGGAGGGGACCTTCTCCCACTTGCCGGTGGCGTCGTCCTTCACGTTGCGGAAGGTCTTTTTGTAGCAGCCAACCTTGCACAGGTCGTGGCACAGGGCCACGATGGCGATGGACTCATCGCTGTAGTCCAGACCGTACAGCTCCCGCACCCGCTCCCGCTGGAGATAGTCCACCAGACAGTGGTAGACGTTCAGGCTGTGCTCGCACAGCCCGCCCTCGTAGGCCCCGTGGTAGCGGGCGGAGGCGGGAGCGGTGAAGAAATCGCTCTGGTTCTCCAAGTAGCTGAGCAGCTTGTCTGCCCCCTCCCGGGTGATGTGGGTCTTGAAAATCTCGATAAATTCCTCTTTACAGGACATGGTCGTTCTCCTTTCCAAATCAGTGTTTTGTATTCAGCAGGACCACCGCCCCCAGGATGGCGGCCATGCCCAGCAGCTTCCAGGGGGTGACCGCCTCGTGAAGGAGCAGAATGCCCAGCCCGGCGGCCACAAAGGGCTCGATGGTGGCCAGGATGGCCGCCCGGCCCGGCTCGGCCTCCCGCAGGCCGGCGGTGTACAGGTGGTAGGGCAGGGCGCAGCACAGCACCCCCACCCCCAGCGCCCCCGCCCAGGCCCGTGCGTCCCCCAGGGCGGAGAGATTGTTATGAAGCCCCGACAGGGGCAGAGAGAAAATGGCGCAGAACAGGATGGTGTAAAAGGTGATGGTCTGAGAGGAGTATTTCATCAGGGCGAACTTGCTGAAGATGGAGTACAGGGCATAACCAAAGCCGGCCCCCAGTCCGAAGAGCACCACTGGGGCGGAGGCGGCCTGCTCTCCCAGGGGAAACAGCCCGGTGACCAGCACGCAGCCGGCGAAGGTGACGGCCAGGGCGGTGAGCTTGACGGGGGTAATCTTCTCCCGGAAGAACAGGGCCGACATGAGGGTGACAAACACCGGGGCGGTGTACAGCAGCACCGCCGCCACCGACATGGAGCTGCGGGTGATGGCGTTGAAGTAGCACCAGTTGAAGAACAGCAGGGAGCACACCCCGGTGCCGAAGAAATAGTACCAGTCCTTCGGTGCAATAAACAGGGCTTTCCGGTCGGTGAGGAGGAGAAAGAGCCCGTAGAAGAGGCAGCCCACCACCGAGCGCAGGGCCACCCCCTGCATGGAGGTGAGGCCCGCAGCGGTGAGCAGCTTTAAAAACAGGCCGATGCACCCCCACAGAACAGCGGCGGCAATAATTGAAAGGTAGGCTTTTTTCATGCTTGTCTCTCTTTCCCGGATGGGGTATGATGATGTAGGAGCGGTGGCGGAAAACCATTCGGGCGGCCCAAGGCCGCCCCTACATCATACAAAAAAACAGGAGAAAAGACAAGATGGTCTATGGAAAAATTTTGCCGGGCGTGTTTCTGTCCCGGCCCAACCGGTTCATCGCCCATGTGGAGGTCGAGGGACGGACAGAGGTTTGCCACGTGAAGAACACCGGCCGGTGCCGGGAGCTGCTCCTCCCCGGCGTGAAGGTCTGGCTGGAGGAGAGCGCCAACCCCGCCCGAAAGACGAAATACGACCTCATTGCCGTGGAGAAGGAGCGGGAGGGCGGTCCCCTGCTCATCAACATGGATTCACAGGCCCCCAACAGGGTCTTCGGGGAGTGGGCGGCGGGGGGCGGTTTGGGCTTTGTCCCCAACCTCCTGCGGCCGGAGATGACATATGGAAGTTCCAGATTTGATTATTACTGGGAGTTTTCAGGCGGCGCCCCGGCCCGCCGGGGCTTCTGGGAGGTGAAGGGGGTCACCCTGGAGGAGGACGGCGCCGCCCGTTTCCCCGACGCGCCCACCCTCCGGGGGGTGAAGCACCTGGAGGAGCTGGTCAAGGCCCGTCAGGCGGGCTATGAGGCGGGGATGTGCTTCATCGTCCAGATGGCGGGCATGGACCATGTGGAGCCCAACGACGCCACCCATCCCGAGTTTGGCGCGGCCCTGCGCCGGGCGGCGGGGATGGGGGTGGAGGTGCTGGCCCTGGAGTGTTCCGTGGAGCCGGAGCGGCTGACGGTGAAGGGGCCGCTCACTGTCCGGCTGTAAGGGGTAAAGTTTTGGGCCCTGTCTGCCGATAATCTATCAGACTGAAAAAGGAGGCTGCTGCCGAGATGAGTCAGGATACCTTCGTTTTCTCCGGGGAACAGGCCCCCTCCGGAGGTGGGCCCGCTCCAGGGAGACCCCCTGTCGACCGGTTTGAGATAAAGCGCCAGTGGACGGAGCGGACAGAGGAGGAGCAGGCGGAGCAGGCGGCGTTTTTGTATGAGAAGGCCGTCATGCGGCGGATACAGGCTGATCCCGCCGGCCTGCCGGTCCTGTCCGGCACTGAGGAGGAGCTGGAGGCCAGGTCCCAGGAGCTGAAGCTGCGGCAGATGTGTCAGGGTATCGCCGCGCTGGTGATGGTGGACGAGCTGGAGGACAGCTCCGACGAGGACGAGGATGAATAGGAAATGCCCGGCTTCCGCCGGGCATTTGTCATATCTCCCTGCGCCCCTCCAGGGCGCGGACCAGGGTGGCGTCGTCGGCGTACTCCAGATGGCTGCCCACGGGGATGCCGTAGGCCAGCCGGGTCACCTTCACCTGGAAGGGCTTGAGCAGCCGGGACAGGTACATGGCGGTGGCCTCCCCCTCGGTGTCCGGGTTGGTGGCCATAATGACCTCCTCAATCCCTCCAACGGACACCCGCTCCACCAGAGAACGGATGTGCAGGTCGTCGGGCCCCACCCGGTTCATGGGGGAAATTACGCCGTGGAGAACATGATACACCCCGTTGTACTCCCGGCTGCGCTCCATAGCCACCACGTCCTTGGGGTCAGCCACCACGCAGATGGTGGTTCCGTCCCGCTTGGGACTGGCGCAGATGGGACAGGGACCGTCCCCCTCGGTGAGGTTCTGGCAGACCGGGCAGGTGTGGATGTGGGACTTGGCGTCCACAATGGCCCGGGCGAAGGCGGCGGCCTCCTCCTCGGGGAGGGACAGCACGTGGAAGGCCAGCCGCTGGGCGGATTTGACGCCCACCCCGGGCAGCTTGGCGAAGTGCTCCACTAGATTTTCCAGGGCGGGGGGGAAATACTGCATGGAAAGGACCTCCGGGATTGAATGTAGGGGCGGATAATATCCGCCCGTGGCACAGGCTGCGATCAGCGGGCGGATGATATCCGCCCCTACACAGTGCCTCTCAGCGCCTGAATAGCCCCGGGAATATCCGCCGCCCCATAGACGGCGGAGCCGGCCACCAGGACGTTGGCCCCGGCCTCGATGACCAGGGGAGCGGTTTGGGGGGCGACGCCCCCGTCCACCTCCAGCTCACAGGCGGGGTTGTATTTCTCGATAATGACGCGCACCTTGCGGATGGTCTCCAGCTGGTCCTCCATAAATTTCTGCCCGCCGAAGCCGGGCTCCACCGTCATCACCAGCACCATGTCCAGCTCCTCAATATAGGGCAAGACGGCCTCCGCCTTTGTGATGGGCCGCAGGGCCACGGCCTTTTTCACGCCACAGTTCCCCATGAGCTTCAGCGCCTCGGCAATGCGGGTGGGGTGGTCGGCCTCCAGATGGACAGACAACAGATCCGCCCCCGCCCCGGCGAAGACCTCGATGTACCGCACCGGCTTTTCCACCATGAGGTGGACGTCCAGAAACATATCGGTGCACTTGCGGATGGACTTTACTACCGGCACGCCGACGGTGATGTTGGGCACAAAGGCCCCATCCATCACATCCACGTGGAGGTAGTCAGCGGAGGACACCGCTTTGATGTCCCGCTCCAGGTTGGCGAAGTCGGCGGACAGGATCGAAGGCGCGATTTTAATCATGACAGCTCCTCCTTGATGTGGACAGGCGCTGAGGACAGCCCCGGCGCATAGGATAGCTCAGCGGAGAGGGGATGTGACACGTCCCGGGCCCCGGGCGCAGGGGGGATCGCTCCAGGACGAACCCACGGTCCAAGCCCGTCCCTGCCGGTCCGGCCGGCCCGCCGCTTTCAGATAGCCACCCGCCGGGGGCATACCGGTCTCCCGGCGGGCGGCAGAGGACAACCGTTTAATTGTAGAAATCTCCGGTATCCGTCTCCACGGCCTGGAAGCCCTGAGACCGGAGGGCGGACAGGATCTGCTCCCTGTGGTCGTGGCCAAAGGCCTCCAGGGTGACCCGCAGTTCTACTCCGGACTGCCGGTTGATGTTGACAAACTGGTTGTGCTCCAGCTTGATGACGTTGCCGTTGTTGTCGGCCAGGATTTTTGCCACCGCCAGCAGGGAGCCGGGACGGTCGGGGAGCTGGACGGCGAAGGTGAAGATGCGCCCCCGCTGAATGAGGCCGTGCTGGACCAGAGAGGACATGGTAATCACGTCCATATTGCCTCCGGAGAGAATACAGACCACGTTTTTACCCTTGCAGTCAAGATGGCGCAGGGCGGCCACCGGCAGCAGACCGGCGTTCTCCACCACCATCTTGTGCCGTTCCATCACGTCCAGGAAGGCCTCCACCAGCTCGCTGTCGTCAATGGTGATAATTCGGTCCACATTTTTCTGTACATAGGGGAAGACCTTGTCCCCTGGGGTCTTCACAGCCACGCCGTCGGCAATGGTGGCGGCGGCGGGGATAGTTGTGACCTGTCCCGCATCCAGGCTGGCCTTCATGGAGGCCGCCCCGGTGGGCTCCACCCCGATGACCTCCACATGGGGGTTCAGAAGCTTGGCCAAGGTGGACACCCCGGCGGCCAGGCCTCCCCCTCCGATGGGCACCAGGATGGCCTCCACGTCGGGCAGGTCCTGGAAAATCTCATAGGCGATGGTACCCTGTCCGGTGGCCAGAGTCAGGTCGTTGAAGGGGTGGACGTAGGTGAGCCCCTCCTCTTGGGCCAGCCTGGCGGCCAGTT
>CATKHE010000152.1 GCA_949747935.1 uncultured Eubacteriales bacterium | reverse complement strand
TGCCGATGCAGGCCAAGCTGCTCCGGGTGCTGGAGGAGGGGACACTCCAGCGGGTGGGCAGCACCAAGGACATCCGAGTGGATATCCGGGTCCTGTCCGCCTGTAATCAGGAGGTTTTTGCGCTGGTAGAGGCCGGCGTGCTACGCCGGGACCTGTTTTACCGTCTGGCCTCCGCGATGGTTGAAATTCCGCCTCTGCGGGAGAGGATGGAGGACCTGGAGGAGCTGGTCTGGTACTACGTCCGGGAGCGCAGCTCCAAGTCTGCCCATCCGATTGAACGGATTGAGCCCGATTTTTGGGAGAGTCTGCGGCAGTACAGCTGGCCCGGAAACGTGCGGGAGCTGTTCCATATTTTGGAGTGCTCCGTCGGCATGGCGAAGCAGGGCGTGCTGCGCCGGGAAAATCTGCCGGTCTATTTTCTGCGCCGCTCCGTCTTGCCCGTCTCCGCCCCGGCTTCTGCTGCGGTTTCCGCAGGTCCTGAGCTTCTGTTTAAAAAAGGGCTGGACGGCATGGTTCAGGCATATGAGCGGCAGGTTCTGTCACAAGCCTATGAGGCATGTGGAAAAAATGCCACCAGGACCGCTGAATTGCTGAAAATCAGCCGTCAGAGCTTTCAATACTACCGGAAAAAATATGGCCTGAACTGAAAAAATTTTTTGCGCCAAAAAAGCTGACAGTCCAAAAAATTTGCGTCCTGAGTGGAACGCGGAATTTTTGGACTGTCTTCTATTTTGCTGATTTGTGCCGCGATCTGCGTGAAAAACTGCTGTTTGAAAAAAATATTGGTTTTTCGGGCAGTTGGCACGACAGATGCTCTATCAATAATTCCATTGGGAGACACCCAGAGACAGAAATAGAAAAGGAGATCGAAATCATGAATCTGTCTGTCAGGTCCGCAAGGACCATTTCCAGCGTTACCCTGACTGACTGCATGCCCACCCTGGAGGAGTTTATCGCAGTGGCCAAGTTTGGCGCGAAGCTGGAATTTTCCAAGGAGATGGAGGAGGCGGTCCGGGCCAACCGCAAGCTGCTGGACAAATTCCTGGAGGAGGGCCGCATTATTTACGGCGTCACCACCGGGTTCGGTGAAAATGTCCGCTATACCATTTCACCCGAGGACGCCACTAAGCTTCAGGAGAATATCGTCCGCACCCACGCCTGCGCGGTGGGCGAGCCCCTGGATACAGTCCAGGCCCGGGCGGTGATGCTGATGACCATTCTCAATGCCGGGAAGGGTCACTCTGGAATCCGCTTCGAGACCTTGGAGCTCATTCGGCAGATGCTCAACAAGAATCTGATTCCCTTTGCGCCCGGTGAGGGATCTGTGGGGTATCTTGGGGTGGAGGCCCATCTGGTGATGGCCTACATCGGAGAGGGGAAAATTTTCCTGGACGGAAAGGCGGTCCCTGCCCTCCCGGTACTGGAGGCTAATGGGCTGAAGCCCCTGGTCCTCTCCTATAAGGAGGGGCTGACCATGCTCAACGGCACCATCACCGTCACCGCGCTGGGTCTGCTGGCCCTCTATGAGTCCGTCACCGCCATGCAGAATGTGGAGCTGGCGGGGGCCATGTGCTATGAGGCGCTGCGCGGCACCACCAAGGCGCTGGACTCCCGGATCCATAACGCGAAACGCCACGAGGAGCAGGCCGGCTCCGCCCGCAATCTCAGCCGGATGCTGGAGGGGAGTGAAATCGCCGCCAAGTATGTGGACGCCAAGGTGCAGGACGCCTATGTGATGCGCTCCATGGCCCATATCCACGGCGCGGCCAAAAAGCTGGTGAAGGAGGCCTACGAGGTCATTGTAAAGGAGATGCACTCCATCAGCGACAATCCGGAGATCTTCGCCGAGGGGGAGGACGACGGCGTGGCCCTGATGTGCGGCAACTTCGACGGCAGCTTTGTGGGCGCCCACGCCGACATGATCGCCATGGCCTGCGCCATCGCCGGCAACCTGGTGGAGCGGGGCACCGACCGGATGGTCAACCGCAATCTGAACGACGGTCTGCCCGCATTCCTGGTGTCCAACCCGGGGCTGAACAGCGGCCTGATGATTACCCAGTACACCGCTGCCGGCCTGGTCAACGAGATCAAGCACCTGGCTGTCCCCGTCACCATTGACAGCATTCCCACCTGTGCCAATCAGGAGGACCCCGTCTCTATGGCCTACTATGCCTCTAAAAAGGCCGGGGCGGCGGTGCGCAAGCTGCAATATGTCACCGCCATTGAGATCTATGTGGCCCTCCAGGCTATGGATTTCCTCAAGCCTCTGGAGCCCTCCCCGGCCATCGCCAAAGTCCGGGACTTCCTGCGACAGACCATCCCCTTCGTGGACAATGACCGTTTTCTCCATCCCGATATGGAATACATTTTTGACCGGGTGCGGGACTGCTCCCTCATCGACCTGCTGGAAGAAGTAACCGGCGAGCTGGAATTTTAACAGACGCCAGGAGAGAAAAGGAGAAGAATATGGAACTTGCAATTATTGCCCTGTATCTCATTGCCATTTTTGGTGTTGGAATCTACTGCAACAAGTTCAACAACAGTATTGACGATTACCTGCTGGCCGGACGGAGGCTGGGGGTGGGGTTGACCACATTCACCCTGGTGGCCACCTATTTCGGCGGCGGCTATGTCATCGGCGTGGGCGGCGAGGCCTTCAACAACGGCATGAGCGCCTACTGGAGTCCGGTGGCCGGCGCGGTGGGTATTCTGGCCGTCTGCCTGATTTTGAAGAAAATGGAGGGCATGAAGGTCTGCACTGTGACGGAGATCATGGAGAACCGGTATAACAGCCCCATGCTCCGCCTGCTCACCACCATCCTGTCCCTGCTGGCCCTGGTGGGCATTCTGGCCGGACAGGTCACCTCCGCAGGTAGTGTACTGGCCTCTCTGGGCGTCGGTTCTACCACCACCTGTGCTATTATCGTGGCGGTCTTCTTTATCGGCTTCACCGCCTTCGGTGGCCTATGGGCGGTGACTGTAACTGACTTTATTCAGATCATTATCGCGGGCGTCGGCCTGGTTGCGGCCACCCTCTTTGTGATATTCAAGAGCGGCGGCTGGGATGACATTGCCGCCCAGCTGACGGCGGCTGACGTGCCTGACAACTACTTCAGCCTGCTTCAGGGGACCGAGCCCTCCTATGTGCTGTGGCTGATTCTGCCTATGTTCATCTACACGCTGATTGGACAGGATGTCTATCAGAGGCTCTTTGCAGCCAAGGATACCAAAACTGCCTATAAGTCTGCTATACTTGCCTGCGTTATTTTGCTGGTGATCTGCTTCTTCCCCGTGGTTCTGGGTATGGCTGGCCGGGTTCTGTTCCCTGAACTGGAGGTCTCCTCCCTAGTGGTGCCCACCATCATCCGCACCATGCTGCCCCCTGTGTTCTCCGGATTTACTCTGGCCGCTATCATCGCGGCTGTGGTATCCACTGCCGATTCTATTCTGACGGCCGCTACCTCCCATGTTGTAAACGACATATATGTGCGCTATATCTGCAAGGACAATGTGGAGGACCCCGCCATCCAGAAAAAGCTGCTGAACATTTCCCGTATCATGACGCTGGTAATCGGCGTGATCTCTGTGGTGGTCGCCCTGGCCATCCCCTCTGTCCTGATGGTGCTGAATTCCTCCTACACGCTCTTTACAGCCGGTGTCTTTTCTCCTGTGGTGGCCGGCTTGCTGTGGAAAAAAGCCACCAAGATCGGCGCCTTTTCCGGCCTGTTCAGCGGCCTGATTTTTGTGGCTCTGGGTTGGAGCGGGTTCTCCTTCTTTGGCATTCCCAGCGATATTGCCAGTTCTCTGCTGTCCCTAGTGGTATTGATTGTGGTATCTCTCCTTACCTGCAAGGCTGAGCAGAAGACAGAATCTTAGTCCACTTTCCTCTCTTCCGGATTCACATATGTCAAGCAGCCGCGGACCGCCTGATCAAGAGGCGGTTCGCGGCCGCTGTCCGCTGGGAAATACGTTTCCATGGGAAGAGGCCCGGCTTCAGATGTAGATGAAGTTGGACCACAGGGCGATGATGAAGTGTAGATCATGTATACACTGGCGCACGTTCAAAATGATTTGCTTTTGCGGAAACTACATTTTCTTTTCCTTGCAAGATAACTTAGTTTAGGGTTTGTTTGAAAAATAGATATTGCACAAATTATGAATAAGCGTAAAATAGGGGTATGAAACAGTATGAATTAACAAAAGAACAATGGGAACGCATAAAAGCAGTGCTGCCGCCGGAAAGAACAGGGAAGCAAGGCTGTCCCCGGAAGATGACCGGAGAATGCTCAATGGGATGCTCTGGATTGCCCGCATCGGAGCTCAGTGGAGAGAATACTGGAGGCATATGCCCCTGGCAGTTCGTGTATGCCCGATTTGTCAAGTGGCGGACTGAATACAAAGCTGCACGTAATTGTGGATGGATTGTGGAACCCGGTTGAATTTATGCTGTCCGCAGGGAAAGACCATGATTCAATCTATACCATTGAATTGTTGGAAAAGATAGAGATTAGCGGCAGCAATGTATTGGCAGACCGTGCTTATGGGGCAAAAGCCATCTGAGATTGTATCTCAGAACGGGGAGCCAGCTATATGATCCCGCCTCAGAGCAATGTTTCTGAGCCGTGGCCAGTTGATAGGTGGTTATATAAAGAGCGCCATTTGCTTGAGTGCTTCTTCCAAAAGTTCAAATGGTTTTGCAGAATTACCGCCAGATATGACAAGTTGGACGCTTCTTTTCTCGCCTTTGTTTACTTGGCTTCCATCGCTATTTTGTTGATTTAGCACACCTTCCTTGTTTTTTCAAACAACCCCTAAAAATCCAGAATCATTTCAAGCTCTTATGCAAATAGCGGAAATAGCCAATGAATTTAAAAAATAAATAAAGGCGAGTGAAAAGCGGTATGAGCTTTCCACTCGTTCTTTATTTGCACCCTGTTTATCAGCGTTAATGATAAGTTGTTGTGAATAGTTCCTTATCGCCGTAAAACTAAGAAAAGCCGCTGTTTTAAAAGAAAACAGCGGCTTTTACTGGTGGACGATACAAGACTCGAACTTGTGACCTCCCGCACGTCAAGCGGATGCGCTACCAGCTGCGCCAATCGTCCACAACTCATATATTTATTAGCAGAAATTATTTTATCAAACCTTACTGCAAATGTCAATACCTTTTTTAATTTTTCTGCGATTTGCGATTCGTAAAGTAAAATTTCTCTTGACAAAAAGAATGGGTACCATTTGTCACTCATTCTTCATTAATTGTTTCATTTACATTTGTTTGCCTTGATGTATCTGAATTTTCCGTGCTGCCATAAGAGCTTTAGCCCGCCAGTACCACAAATACTACCGCAAACAAATAGCGCTCCGCCTAATGCACAATATCCTGCAATGAAGTGCCCCCAACAAAGTAGACGCTGTTTATAACCGATGCCCTATTTCCACTTAAGCCAAAGAATGCCGTTTTTCTAAAGGCCTACATCCAGTGGAAAGCTGTATTCGTTGATGATTATAAAAGTAAATATAGGAACGAACCAGCTTCCTTGCATCATCTATTGTCTCGATTGTGTGACGGTATATGCATTCCCGTCTTCAGCGTTCTAAAACATCCCTCTGCACATGCATTATCCATCGGCGTAGCCTTTCGGGACATGGATGGGATAAAAGCATGGCGTTCTGATAAGAGGAAGTACTCTTTGGAAGAATACTGTCCTCCTTGGTCGCTGTCTATCAGTGTGCCTTTCTGAATTTGTCGTTTTGCCTTTTCAATCAGCTGGGTAATCAGGGTATCCGGCCTGTCCTTTTGCTTCAGCCATTTATAATAACCGCTGCGGGACATCCTGAAGAACCTGCAAAGAAAGGAAATCCTGTAAGAGTCCTTGTTTTTATGGATTGCCTGATATTTTACTGACGGCCTCACATTCTTACAGAAAGATGAATAAAATCCTGATATAGTTTTAGGAATTTTGCCCTCCTCCATTTTGT
>CATKHE010000151.1 GCA_949747935.1 uncultured Eubacteriales bacterium | reverse complement strand
TATCTGTTAAAATATCGTGGCGAAAGTAAAAGGGCCCCGCCGCCTGCGCTGGTGGGCCGGGACCGACAGGAGGAAATTGACAAATGAAGGTCACCAGTGTTGAGAAGAAAGAGAAGAGCACCGTCGAGCTCACCATCCAGGTGGAGGCTGAAGCCTTTGAGGCCGCTATCCAGAAGGCCTACCTGAAAAACCGGGCCCGTCTGAGCGTCCCGGGCTTCCGTAAGGGGAAGGCCCCCAGGAAAATTATTGAGGGAATGTACGGCTCCGGTGTGTTCTATGAGGACGCTATCAACGATCTGTACCCCGCCGCCTATGAGGAGGCCGTGAAGGAGCAGGGGCTGGACGATGTGGGCTATCCCAAGATGGAGATCGTAGAGGTGGGCAAGGAGGGCTTCACCTTCAAGGCGCTGGTCTCCGTTCGTCCTGAGGCCAAGCTGGGTGAGTACAAGGGCCTGACCGCCCCCAAGGAGGAGGTCAAGGTCACAGACCAGGATATTGACGAGGAGCTCAAGCCCTATATCGACCGGGCTACCCGTCTGGTCAGTGTCCAGCGCAAGGCCAAGGAGGGCGATACCGCTGTCATCGACTTTGAGGGCTTCGACAACGGAACTCCCTTTGAAGGCGGCAAGGGCGAGAACTACGACCTGAAGCTGGGAGCCGGCATGTTTGTTCCCGGCTTTGAGGAGCAGGTGGTCGGCATGGAGGCCGGCGAGGAGAAGGACATCGACATCACCTTCCCGGAGGACTACCACGCCGATTTGGCCGGCAAGGCTGTGGTCTTCCACGTGAGGGTCAACGAGGTGAAGGAATCTCAGGCTCCTGAGGTGGACGACGAGTTTGCCAAGGACGTGTCTGAATTCGAGACCCTTGCTGAGTTCCGCAAGGACCTGGGGGAGAAGCTTCAGACCCGGAAGGAGGCCCAGGCTCGAAGCGACTTCGAGAACGCCGTGATGGAGCAGCTGGTAGAGGGGATGGAGTGTGAGATCCCCGACGGTATGGTGGAGGTCCAGGTGGACCGCTTGATGGACGACTACGCCATGAGGCTTCAGAGCCAGGGAATCCCCATGGATCGGTACATGTCCATGATGGGCATGACTCCTGAGATGATGCGCGCCTCCGCCAAGCCCGCCGCCCTGAAGCAGGTGCAGACCGAGCTGGCGCTCGCCGCAGTGGCCAAGGCTGAGAATCTGGAGGTCGCTGACGCGGACTATGACGCCGAGATCGACAAGCTGTCTGAGCAGTATAATATGCCCGCCGATCAGGTGAAGGCCATCATCCCTGAGGCAGAGCTGAAAAAGGATCTGCTTCTCCGTAAGGCCAGCGAGTTGGTGCTGTCCAGCGCTAAGGAGGGCAAGGCCAAGAAGGCCGTCGCCAAGAGGACAGCCAAAAAGGCGGAGGAGGGCGAGGAAAAGCCCAAGCGCAGTCGAACGAAGAAGGTGGAGGAGCCGAAAGCTGAGGAGTAAATAAGATGTCCCGGGGCGGCTTCTGCCGCCCCGGGCGTGAGCCTATGCCGCACGGCACATCTGATAGGAATGAATTTCCGGACCGATGGGTATAATTTAGTATCCCATCTGAAAAAAGGAGTATCACTATGAGCTTAGTTCCCTATGTAGTAGAGCAGACCAACCGGGGGGAGCGGTCGTATGACATTTTCTCCCGTCTGCTCAATGACCGCATCATCATGCTCTCGGAGGAGGTCAACGACACTACCGCTTCCCTGATTGTGGCTCAGCTGTTGTATCTGGAAGCTCAGGACCCGGACAAGGATATCCAGTTCTATATTAACAGCCCCGGCGGCTCTGTCACTGCTGGCATGGCCATCTACGACACCATGCAGTATATCAAGTGCGATGTGTCTACTATATGTATCGGCATGGCCGCCTCTATGGGGGCGTTTCTGCTGTCCTCCGGAGCCAAGGGAAAGCGGCTGGCTCTGCCCAACGCTGAGATCATGATCCATCAGCCTTCCGCCGGCACGCAGGGCCAGATCACCGATATGGCAATCCATTTGAAGCGGCTGGAGATTATCAAAAAGCGAATGAACCAGATTTTGTCCGAAAATACGGGCAAGCCCATTGAGACAGTCACCGCCGACTGCGAGCGGGACAACTTTATGACCGCTCAGGAGGCCCTGGAGTATGGTCTGGTGGACAAGGTGCTGGACAAGCGGTAATTCCCGGGACGGCTTGCCGTCTCTGAACAATGAGGTGTATCCATGACAAAGAATGACGACAGAAGAGTCCGTTGTTCCTTCTGCGGCAAGCACCAGGATCAGGTGAAGCGGATGATCGCGGGACCTGGGGTCTATATTTGTGACGAGTGTGTCGGCTTGTGCATGGCAGCGATGGGAGAGGACGCGTTCCTGACGGATGAGATGGACCAGTTCCCTGGGGGAATTCCTGATGTGATCCCCACGCCCAAGGAGATTCACGCTGTTCTGGACCAGTATATCATTGGACAGGAGAAGGCCAAGGTGGCCCTGTCTGTGGCGGTATATAACCACTATAAGCGTATCTACTTCGGCGGGGCGGAGGATGTGGAGCTGCAAAAGAGTAATATTCTCCTGATGGGCCCCACTGGCTGCGGCAAGACCCTTTTCGCGCAGACTCTGGCCCGGGTGTTGAAGGTCCCATTCGCTATCGCCGACGCTACCACCCTCACCGAGGCAGGCTATGTGGGCGACGACGTGGAGAACATCCTCCTGCGTCTGGTCCAGGCCGCCGACTACGATATTGAGTTGGCCGAGCGGGGCATCATCTACATCGACGAGATGGATAAAATCGCTCGGAAGAGCGAAAACACCTCCATCACCCGGGATGTGTCCGGCGAGGGTGTACAGCAGGCCCTTTTGAAAATTCTGGAGGGCACTGTAGCCAATGTCCCGCCTCAAGGCGGACGGAAGCACCCGCATCAGGAGTTTATCCAGATCGACACCCGGAATATCCTGTTTATCTGCGGCGGTGCCTTCGATGGTATTGACAAGATCATTGAGAACCGTCTGGATAAGCGGTCTCTGGGCTTTGGCGCTGAGATTAAGAGCAAAAAGGAGCGGAATGTGGGAGAGTTGATGGCAGAACTCCAGCCCCAGGATCTGCTGAAATATGGCATTATCCCTGAACTGGTAGGCCGTATGCCGGTGGTGACCACACTGGAATCTCTGAATCGGGAGCAGATGGTGCGCATTCTCACTGAGCCCAAAAACGCGCTGGTGAAGCAGTATAAGGTCCTCCTGGACTACGACCAGGTGGAACTGGAGTTCACTCCCGAGGCTCTGGAGGCAGTGGCCGACCGGGCAGTGGCCCGGGAGATCGGTGCCCGGGGTCTGAGGGCCATTTTGGAGGAGGTCATGAACCAGATTATGTATGACATCCCCTCCGACCCCACCATTGTAAAGGTGGCCATCACGGAGAACTGCGTCAAGGATGGGGCCCCCCCGGAGCTGACTCGGAATCCGGAGCGCACCCAACGGCCCAAGCTGGGCAGAGCCACCGTTCAGGTGGAGCGGTCCAAGTCCGCCGGACGCTTTGGACACGCCGGTTGATAAGCAGTCAAAATCAGACGCCCCGCCCCCAACCGAGCGGGGCGTTTGCTCTATCTGATTCAGCAGGAGCCGTCGCCACAGACGGCCCGGTTTTCGATGATTTGCTGTACTGCGGAGGCACTGAAGGTGCCGTCCTCTACAGCCTTGTTTGCGAGAGGAAGTGAACTGCCATGAGCAAAGAGTGGGATATTCTGCATACCAGCACCATGCCTGTCATCGCCCTGCGGGGACTGACTGTGTTCCCCAATGTGCTGATTCACTTTGAGGTGTCCCGTGTGACCTCTGTACGGGCACTGGAGGCGGCTATGACCGCCGGCAGTCCGGTGTTTCTGGTGGGACAGAGGGATATTGCGGTGGAGGAGCCTGATGCGGACGATCTGTATCAGGTGGGCACGATCTCCAGCATTCGTCAGATCCTCCGTATGCCCGGCGACAATGTGCGGGTGATGGTGGAGGGGCAGGCCCGCGGCCGTCTGATTCAGATGCTCCGCTCCGCCCCCCATCTGGAGGCGGAGGTGCGGGAGATTTCTGTCCCTGAGGCCCCTTCCCGGGGAAATGCCCGGACGGAGGCCCTGATGCGGGCCACCTATGATCTGTTTCAGGACTATGCCGAGCTCTCCTCCAAGCTGTCCCCTGATTTGATGGTCCATGTGCTGGCCAGTCAGGACCCGGGCCACATCGCCGACTATATCGCCCAGAACATCCCTATGCGCAACAGCGACAAGCAGTCCATCCTGGAGGAGCTGCGGCCCGTCAAGCGGCTGGAGAAGCTCTACTATCTGCTGGAGCGGGAGGTGGAGATCCTCTCCCTGGACCAGGAGATCCAGGAGCGGGCCCGGGAGCAGATGGGAGAGCACCAACGGGACTATTACCTTCGAGAGCAGCTGAAGGCCATCCAGACCGAGTTGGGGGAGGGGGCCGACGAGATCGAGGAGTACCGGGAGAGGATCGCTCAGGCCGCGCTGCCCGACGAGGTCCGGGAGAAGCTGAACAAGGAGCTGGGCCGGCTGGCCAAGCAGTCCTACAGCTCTTCGGAGAGCACCGTTCTGCGCAGCTATTTGGATGTCTGCCTGGAGTTGCCCTGGGGGAAAAAAACAAAGGAGAAAATCAACGTTTCTGCCGTTCAAAAAGTGCTGGACCAGGACCACTTTGGACTGGAAAAGGTAAAACGGCGTATTTTGGAGTTTATTGCGGTCAAGCAGCTGGCTCCTGAGCTGAAAGGGCAGATCATCTGTCTGGCGGGCCCGCCCGGGGTGGGCAAGACCTCCATCGCTATGTCGATAGCCAAGGCCATGAACCGGAAGCTGGCCCGTATCTCCCTGGGGGGCGTCAGCGATGAGGCAGAAATCCGGGGCCACCGTAAGACCTATGTGGGTGCGATGCCCGGACGGATTATCAACGCTGTCAATCAGGCGAAAAGCTGTAACCCTCTGATCCTTCTGGACGAGATCGACAAGCTGGGACACGACCACCGGGGTGACCCGGCCTCCGCCCTGCTGGAGGTGCTGGACGGGGAGCAGAACGCCACCTTCCGGGATAACTTTTTGGAGGTCCCCTTCGACCTGTCCGATGTGCTGTTCGTCACCACCGCCAACACCACTGACACCATCCCCAGGCCTTTGCTGGACCGGATGGAGGTCATCGAGCTGTCCAGCTACACCGACGAGGAGAAGGTGCAAATCGCCAAGAAGCACCTTCTACCCAAGGAGTTGAAGCGCCACGGGCTGACAAAGACCCAATTGAAGGTGTCCGACGGTGCCCTGCGGGAGCTCATCGCCGCATACACTAGAGAATCCGGCGTCCGGGTACTGGAGCGCCGGCTGGCTGCGATCTGCCGCAAGGCCGCTATGAAGGTGGTGTCTGCAGAGGCAAAGTCGATTAAGGTTACGGACAAGGACTTGGAGGAATATTTGGGCGTGCCCCGCTACCATCCGGAGCGTCAGGCCTTGGAGGAGCGGGTAGGCGTGGTCAATGGTCTGGCCTGGACCTCCGTGGGGGGCGAACTGCTGGAGGTGGAGGTCAACGTGGTCCCCGGCTCTGGCAAGGTGGAACTCACCGGCAACCTGGGGGACGTGATGAAGGAGTCGGCCCACGCCGCTCTCAGCTTTATCCGCAGTCAGGCCGGCCGGTTGAACCTTCCCATCGACTTCTACAAGGAGAAGGATATTCATGTCCACTTCCCCGAGGGAGCGATCCCCAAGGACGGCCCCTCCGCTGGTATTGCCATCACTACCGCTATGGTATCCGCCCTCACCGGTACCCCGGTGCGCCGGGGGATCGCGATGACGGGGG
Source organism: uncultured Eubacteriales bacterium (assembly GCA_949747935.1). Next base: position 10,677 of record CATKHE010000151.1, on the reverse strand, counting down.
AGGTCACTCTCCGGGGACGTGTCCTGCCCATCGGCGGTCTGAAGGAGAAGACTATGGCCGCTTTCCGCAACGGCATTAAGATGGTTATCATCCCCGCCGACAACGCAAAGGACCTGGAGGAGATCGACCAGACGGTGCGCAAGGCTCTCCAGTTTGTGCTGGTGGAGCGGGCCGACCAGGTGCTGGCTCAGGCTCTGAACCACCCGGTGGAGGCCGTCCCGCCCCGCCGCCGGGGTCGCTCCAGAAAGAACGCGGCCCTGCCTGAGCTTCCACCCGCGCCTGGTGGGGAGGGCAGTTCCCGTATGAGCCAGTGAGGGCCGGTTGCGAAGTGAGTAGAGGCGGCTAATGGCCGCCCGTGTCCAACAAGAACCTATCCTATAAATTGCGGGCGGATAATATCCGCCCCTACAGATTAAGCAATCGCGAAGGGGAATCGTTATGCCTGTCAACCTGCAAAAAGCGGAGTTTGTCCTATCCGCCGTCTCCCCGAAAAACTTCATCCAGGACGGTCGGCCTCAAGTGGCCTTCGCCGGGCGGTCCAATGTGGGCAAGTCCTCGGTCATTAACCGGCTCCTGAATCGAAAAAATTTTGCCCGGGTAGGAGCTGCTCCAGGGAAGACCGTCCATGTGAACTACTTTGATATCGACGGGGCCTTCTATCTGGTGGACCTGCCCGGTTATGGCTACGCCAAGGTGTCCAAGGCGGAGCGGGACCGGTGGGGCCGGCTGATGGAGGACTACTTCGCCCGGCCCGACCTGCTTACCCTGGGGGTGATGATCGTGGACTCCCGCCACAAGCCCACCGCCGACGACTGTACCATGTTCCGATGGTTCAAGGACACTGGCTGCCCTCTGATTATCGTAGCCAACAAGCTGGATAAGCTGAAAAAGAGTGAGATCGAGCCCAATCTCCAGCTTATCCGGGACACCCTGGAGCTGGACGAGGCGGACCGCCTCATCCCCTTCTCCGCCGAGAAGGGGACTGGCCGGGAGGAGCTGCTGTCGGCAATTTTCGCCGGGATAGAAAAATAACTGTGTAGGATTTCAAACAAATTGGATAAGGAACTTGATTGGAGAGAGCTAGCAGAGCGGGTGTATCAATAAGTTGTTGGAGCGGCGGTTATGAACAGCAAGCTGTATTCCAAAGTCAGCCAGAGGGAGGAAAGAATGGTCAGAGTAAAAGCGTTTCTGGTCTTCCCTGTGGCTGCGCTCCACCTTGCCATTGTGTCTGGACGTGTAAGGATGGATCAATTTGTGCTGGATGCCCAACTCCACGGCGGTTTTCTCAAAAAAAGGTCTGAATGTCCTGTTTACTGTTGGAAAAACGGTTTGTAAATTCAGAGCCGTTGTCAGTCTGGACACATTCCACTCGAACACCTCTACGGGCATACCACTTCACCAATCGCTTCAAAAAATCGGCGGAGGAGTAGGTGGACCGCTCTGGACAGGCAGACAATACGCTTTTTGATGGCCGATGCCATATCGCTTATGATGCCGCCGATTGATTGGATTAAGTATCCACGACAACTTATACAGGAGGAACATAGGGACACGAGCAGGAATAGGAGGGGGAAAGTCCCTCGGCAACTCCCTAAAGTGGGGGGGGAGGCGGTCTATAAGGCCCACAGAGCGAACAACTGCAAGCCCCGCAAGGCTGACGTTCGGTCAAGCAGGTGCGGGAGCACAAACGGTCGCTGGACGCTTGCTGCGGCTGCGCCAAGAGACAGTGTCTGTTCTCTGAAAACGAGATGGTCTGCACCCACACCCTCTAAAATATGGTATGGGCTGGCCTGCTTCCAATCAAGGTGACGGAGATGCCGGAAGCCTTGAAGCGCGAGGTCAGGAAATCCAAGGACAGGGAGAACAAAAAGTGTTACGGCACAGGCATTTCAGACCGCCCGGAAATCGCCGCCCAGCGTATGGAAGAAGACCATTGGGAGAGCCACGACCCGGAGGGCCGGGCGGCCATCCTGTGGACGGCGTGGAGGTCTTGAAAAGCAACTACTTCACCTGCTCCTACGTCCTTTGGAAGCGGGCGCGGGATTAATCGGGATGAACAGGGACTCAACTGGCGGGAGGCATACCTGAAAGTGGACAAGACCGTTTTAGATGACGGTCTGTTTGACCAGCGGGACTTCTACATGGCCTTCCAGAAATTTGAAAACCAGAGTATTGAATCCAGCCTGACTGACGCCAACCCCAATCGTCCGTATCTTCGCCCTGCTGGACCGCCGGCTGGGCAAGCGGCGGCTGGCCGCGCTGGCGGACGTCATGGAAACAGAGCTGGACTGGGTGCGCCCCTTCTACCGCCTGCGCATGGAGGCGGAGGGGCTGAAATTACTGAGGGAGAAAGAAATATGCTGATTATCAACGGCACCGTCCACACCATGGACGGCCCGATCATTGAACACGGTTATGTGGCCGTCGCGGGAAGCAAAATCGCAAAAGTCGGCCCCATGTCGGAGTGCCCTCAGAACGGGGAGGGGGAGATTATCGACGCCCAGGGGGGGCACATCTGCCCTGGGTTTATTGACGCCCACTGCCATCTGGGGATGTTCGGGGATGGCTTGGGCTTCGAGAGCGATGACGGCAACGAGGAGACCGACCCCTGCACTCCCCAGCTGAGGGCCATCGACGCCGTCAACCCCTTGGACCGCTGTTTCGCCGAGGCCCGGGCGGCAGGGGTGACCACCGTCCTCACCGGGCCGGGGTCCGCCAACCCGGTTTCCGGGCAGTTCGCCGCCCTCAAGACCGACGGCCGCTGGGTGGACGAGATGATCGTCAAGGCCCCGGTGGCCATGAAGCTGGCCCTGGGGGAAAATCCCAAGCAGGTCTACCACGACCGGGACGAGACTCCGGTGACCCGCATGGCCACCGCCGCCATCATCCGGGAGAACCTGCGCAAAGCGGTAGAGTACGGCGAAAAGCTGGATAAGGCCGCTCAGGATGAGGATACCGATCCCCCCGACTATGACGCCAAGCAGGAGGCCCTCCTGCCCGTGGTCCGGGGGCAGCTGCCCGTCCATATCCATGCCCACCGGGCGGACGACATCGCCACCGGGGTGCGCATTGCCAGAGAATTTGGGCTGAAATGCGTCATCGTCCACGGCACCGAGGGCCACCTCATCGCCGACCTGTTGGCCGAAGCCGGGGTGCCCGTGATCACCGGCCCCGCCCTGGGGGACCGGTGCAAGCCCGAGCTGGCTAACATGTCGCTGGAGACTCCGGCCATCCTCCGAAAGGCGGGGGTGCCCTTTGCCATCTGTACCGACCACCCGGAGGTACCCATCCAGTACCTGCCCCTGTGCGCTGCCCTGGCTGTCAAGGGGGGGATGGGAGCGGAGGAGGCCCTGGCAGCTATTACTATCAATGCTGCAAAGATCGCCGGACTGGACCATGCTTTGGGTTCCCTGACCCCTGGGAAAGAGGCGGATATTGTGGTCACCGACCGGCACCCCCTGGAGTTGCTGGGGAAGGTGAAGGCCGTCCTCATGGGGGGACGAAGAATTTAGAAAATATTAACAAAAACCAGTGGACTTTCCGGCGGCTTGTGGTATAATAAGGATAACCGGAGGGACAACTCCTCTCCGGTCTATACCAGCCCTCTGGGCGAAAGGAGCGATTCGATGAAATTCGTTTTTACGGACAAAAAGGTGACCCTGCCCGACTCCGTGCACAAGTACGCCGAGAAAAAGGTGGGTAAGCTGGACCGTTTCTTTAAGGAGGACGCCACCGCGGCCATCACATTCAGCGTGGAGAAGGAGCGGAACAACAAGGTGGAGATCACCATCCGCTCCAGCGGCACCGTCTTCCGGGTGTCGGAGAGCACCTCAGACATGCACGCTTCCATCGATGCCGCCGTCACCACCCTGGAGCGGCAGATCCGCAAGAACAAGACCCGTTTGGAAAAGCGGCTGCGCCAAGGCGCCTTTGAGCGGGCGCTGGACTCCGAGGTGTCCACCTTCGCCCCCGAGGAGCCGGAGGAGGGCGAGTACCGAATTGTCCGCAGCAAGACCTTCCCCATCAAGCCCATGACCAAGGATGAAGCCATTTTGCAGATGAACCTGGTGGGGCACAGCTTTTTCGCTTTCCGGGATGAGGAGACCGACGGGGCGTTCGCCGTGGTCTACCGCCGTAACGACGGGGACTACGGCCTAATTCAGGACGAGCAGTAAAAAGTACCGAGGGGCCGGGCTTTCGCCCGGCCCTTAACAGAAGGGGAGAGTTGCCATGAGCCGAGATCGAGTGCTGGCCCTGCTACGGGAGCGGCCGGGGGAATATTTGTCCGGAGAGGCCATGAGCCGCACTCTGGGCATCAGCCGGGCCGGGGTGTGGAAAGCCATCGAGGGCCTGCGGCAGGAGGGCTATGTGGTTGATTCCGCCCCAAACCGGGGCTACCGTCTGGAAAACTCCCCCGACCGCTTGCGGGTGGGGGAGCTGTTTGGCCTGCTGTCCGATGCGAAGATCGGCTCTGAACTGGTGTGCCTGGATGTGATCGACTCCACCAACACCGAATGCAAGCGCCGGGCGATGGCCGGGGCCCCGGAGGGGCTGGTGATTACCGCCGAGGAGCAGACCGGCGGCGCGGGTCGCCGGGGGAGGGGCTTCCAGTCCCCACGGGGCAAGGGGCTCTATCTGTCCGCTCTGTTCCGCCCCGATATGGACCCCGGCAGGGTGAGCGACTTCACCGCCTGGGTGGCGGTGGCAGTGTGCGACGGCATTGAGGCCTGCTGCGGTATCCGCCCCCAGATCAAGTGGACCAACGATATCATTCTGAACGGCAAGAAGCTGGTGGGCATCCTTACCGAGCTGAGCCTGGTCAGTGAGACCAACACCCTGGACTACATGGTCACCGGTATCGGCATCAATGTGAACCACGCCCCGGAGGACTTCTCCGAGGAGGTGCGGGAGATGGCCACCTCCCTGTTCCAGGTCTTGGGCCGCCCCGTGCGCCGGGCCGACCTGGCCGCCCAGATCATTCTGGCCCTGGACCGGATGTACGCTGGTTATCCGGAGGACCGGGCGGAGTATTTGAAAAAGTATCGGGCGGGCTGCATTACCACCGGCCATCAGGTCCAGCTCATCACCCCCACCGCCCGCCGGCAGGCCTTCGCTTTGGAAATCGACGACGACTTCAACCTGGTGGTGGAGCACTACAACGGCAAGCGGGAGACCATCTCCGCCGGAGAGGTGTCTGTTCGGGGGATGTACGGGTATGTATAAGACAGAAAGGAAGAGAGGGAGCGTACGGGTGCTTATGAGATCGTAATTACCATCTTATTTTTCCTGGTGGCCGCCGTAGGGCTGTGGAATGCCGTGAAGAACTTCCGCCTGGGGGCGGCTGAGACGGAGAAGAAGGCCCGGAGGGTCCCGTTGGAAAAGGGGACGATTTGGCTGAGTGTGGGCATGATGTTCCTGCTGGCTGGACTGTATGTGCCCCTGCGGGTGTCTTGGATGATCTTCATCGCTCTGATGATTGGCATCGGCATGACGGCCTACTTCTTCGGCCTCAGTTTCTGGGCTCATGTAAAAAGGCACTGAAAACAGCCTAACAGGCCCGCCATCGGCGGGCCTGTTTTCGTTATGTCAGTTTACTTTCGACCCAAGTCAGCAGGTCCTGAAAGACCTCCTGGCGGTTGATCTCGTTGAACATCTCGTGGCGGCCGCCGGGGTAGAGCTTCACGGTGACGTCCTTACACCCCGCGGCGCGGAACATCCCCTCCACCTTGCGCACCCCTTTGCCCATGGAACCCACCGGGTCCCGGTCGCCGGAGAGGAAATAGACGGGGGTGTCCTTGTTCATTTTGGCCAGATTGGCCGGATCGGCGATGAACTGCAAACCGCCCATCATGTCCCGGAACATGCCCACCGTGGGAATAAAGGTGCACAGCGGGTCGGCCAGATAGGCGTCCCCCGCCGCCTCGGCCCGGGTGATCCAGTCGGAGGAGGTGCGGTTGGGCTTGAAGGCCTTGTTATAGGCCCCCAGGGACAGGTTATTGACCAGCTTGCTCACATAGTCCGGGCCCTTTGTCCTGCAAAGCGCCCCGGACAGGGCCTTGCCGGAGGCCACCGCGGCGGCGCTCTCCTGGCCCGTGCCCGACAGGATGGCCCCGTCCACCGTACCCGGCCAGCGGATCAGGTAGGTTCGGGTGAGGAAAGAGCCCATGGAGTGGCCCAGGATCACATAGGGCAGGTTCGTGTGCTTCTCCCCCTCCAGTTCCCGCAGGCGGCGGACGTCCCGGGCCACCAGGTCCCAGCCGTTTTTGGGGCCAAAGTAGCCGAACTTGCCCCCGGCGGTAAGGCCGTGGCCCAGGTGGTCCTCACCGCACACCACGTAGCCGTGGGAGGCCAGGAACCGGGCCACGGGGTCATACCGTCCAATGTGCTCGGCCACCCCGTGAACGATCTGCACCACTCCCCGGGGGCTGCCCTCGGGGGTCCACTCCCGGGCGTGGACGGTGTGAATTTGGTTGGAGGAAGGGTAAGAGAAATCAAAGGTCTGGATCATAGCGCACCTCTATTCTGCTCCAGGGAGCGTTTTTTCTAAAGTCTACCCCAGAAAAGTCCTCCCGTCAAGACATCTGTTCCAAAAGGGACCGGATACAGCCGGCGTGGAGAGCGCCTTCCTGGGCCAGTTCCAGGTAGAGTTCCTTCAGACAGGGGTCGGCTGTGGACTGGGCGGCCTGACAGTTTCTCTGTTCCCAGGTCTGTTCCCAGACGAATTGCTGCCGCAGGGCTAGAGCCAGCGAGGCAGGCAGGCAGGGAGCGGCGCACTTGGGGACGTACCGCCTGCCTGTGATGAGAAAATAGGCTGCGGACAGCCGGCGGAAGGCCAGCCGGTGATCCCGGGCCAAGGCAGAAAGGGTCCGGGCGCAGGAAGCGCTGGCCCGCCGGGTCAGCAACTGACCGGCCAGCGCACCGGCCTGCGCCAGGGTCATCAGCGTCTCCAGGCGCTGCTTATCCCCCTGGGAGGCCTCGCCTAGACAGGGGGTGGGCGGACAGGCGTACGGTGGACAGGGGGGACAGCAGCAGGGAGAACAGCAGGGGGCCGTCTGCGGCAGACTGACGGGGCAGTCAGGGCACTCCGTCTGAGGCGGGCAGTCCGGACAATCGGGACAATCGGGACAATCAGGACAGCTGGGACAGTCCGGGCAGGCAGGACAATCGGGGCAGACGGGGGGCTCCGGCCCCGCAGGACAGTCCGGGACTGGGGGAAGAGCGGGACACTCGGGGACCGGAGACAGCTCCGGCGACGGCTCCTCGGAGGGGACGATGGGCTCGGTGGGGCGGGCCGTGTCGGGGAGGACCGAATCGGACCGGGCGGCAGGCTGGTCGGGCATCACCCGGTTCCAGACTCGCTGGAAGGTCTCAGGGTTTATATCCTGCCCGGTTAGGGAAGGGATATCAACTTTCAGTTCCATATGAATATACTCCTTTGCTTGGATTCCAACATGTATTGCGATGGGCTGCTATATTCTATGACTTCGGCTGGAGTTTGGTCTGCGGATGGCAGAAAAATAATGCGGGCACAGAGCCGGGCCCCGCCAAAATAATCCCCCAAGGGATCAGTTTTCTCAAATGACCATTGACATTCCCTCTAGTATGTGGTATGATGTCTGAAATTTCATAGAGGATAGAGGCGCGGCGCTCATGCGTACTGCGGGACTAGGGCAGGCAGCCGTCCCGGGGGAGAGGGTGCGCCGCCGAAGGAAGGATGCGACTTGCCTGAGCCGTCCGACCTGGGCCGCGGGAGAACATCCCACGGACTGTCACGATTGAGTGGAGCGCTATCCAGGGGTCCCAGCTGAGGCTGAGGACCTCCGGTTTTGCCATGGAGCGCGCTTTACGCGCACCATGGTTTTTGTTTTGCGCAAACGGGGGTTGTGTGACCCCAAGCTGTCACCTGCGCAGGCCCCGGTTCCGTCCCCTTTGGGGAGGAGCCACAGGGCGAAGCGGGATTTTTTAGGAGGGAAATACATATGAGAACCAGAAGAAGCTTTGGCCTGCGGACCGCCATCCTGGCGATGGCGCTCTTGGCCATGATCAGCACCGTCTTCGCCGCCGACCCAACCGAGCTGACCGGAACCAAGTATATTGAGTGCCCCGACTGCGGGACTATGGGTGTTGTCCTGTCCGATGAGGGTGAGGCCGTTTTCTGTGAGACCTGCGCAGACAGTGAATATGTGGGCTATATCCAGTCCTCCAGTAATTTCTTCAACACCCCCATGTCTCTGCTGCCTCCAGTAATCGCCATCGCCTTGGCACTAATTACCAAGGAGGTCTACTCCTCCCTGTTCATCGGTATTTTGATGGGCGGCCTGCTCTACTCCAATTTCTCCTTTGAGGGGACAGTGCTCCACGCCTTCAATGACGGCATCGTGGCCTCCCTGTCCAATAGCTACAATGTGGGCATTCTGGTGTTCTTGGTCATCTTGGGCGTTATGGTGTGTCTGATGAACAAGGCGGGCGGATCCGCCGCATTTGGACGCTGGGCCAAAGAGAATATAAAATCCCGAGCCGGAGCGCAGCTGGCCACCATTGTGCTGGGCTGCCTGATCTTTATTGACGACTACTTCAACTGCCTCACCGTGGGTTCCGTTATGCGGCCCATCACTGACAAGCAGAATGTGTCCCGGGCCAAGCTGGCCTACCTCATCGACGCTACCGCTGCTCCCATCTGCATCATCGCCCCGATCTCTTCCTGGGCCGCCGCTGTGGCCGGCTTCGCGGAGGACGGACAGGGCCTGAACCTGTTCATCCGTGCCATCCCCTACAACTTCTATGCGCTTTTCACCATTGTCATGATGGTAGGCATGGTCCTAATGAATGTGGAGTTTGGTCCCATGGCGAGATATGAGAGGAACGCCCGGGGAGGGGACCTGTTCTCCGGTGCTAACCCTTACGCTATGCTGGACAATGAGGTGGAGGAGAACAAGGGTTCTGTGCTGGACCTGGTGCTGCCCATTCTGGTGCTGGTTGTGGCCTGCGTCATCGGCATGATTTACTCCGGCGGCTTCTTTTCCGGTGTGGATTTTGTCACCGCTTTCTCCAACTCCGACGCCTCCGTAGGCCTGATGCTGGGTTCCGCTTTCGGCCTGATTTTTGCCTTTATCTACTACTTTTTCCGCAAGTCCATGTCCTTTAAGGAGATGATGGGCTGCATCCCCGAGGGCTTCAAGGCTATGGTACCCGCCATCCTGATCCTTACCTTTGCGTGGTCCCTGAAAAATATGACCGATTCTCTGGGAGCCAAGTACTTTGTCCGGGACCTGGTGCGCTCCGCCTCCGGCATTCAGGTGCTGCTGCCCGTGATTGTGTTCGTGGTGGGTTGCCTGCTGGCCTTCGCCACCGGCACCTCCTGGGGCACTTTCGGCATTCTGATTCCAATTGTTCAGAACGTTTTCACCGATACCCCCGACGACCCTCTGGTTATCATCTGCGTCTCCGCCTGCATGGCCGGCGCTGTCTGCGGTGACCACTGTTCTCCCATCTCCGACACCACCATCATGGCCTCCGCCGGCGCTCAGTGCGACCATGTGAACCATGTGTCCACCCAATTGCCCTACGCCATCTCCTGTGCCGTCGTCGCAGGGCTGAGCTATCTCACTGCGGGCGTGCTGGTGACAATTGGGTTGCCGGGTGTTATCTCCCTGCCTATCGGTGCCGTTTTGATGTTAGCATTCCTGTTCTATATGAAGAGCGGTCAGAAAAACGCCTGAGCTCCTCCGCAAATCAGAAGGCCGCCCTACCAGGGCGGCCTTCTGATCTATTCGGTTGGCTTGAGATATCCGATCTCGACCTCCGGATTTTTTGCGGAGATATGGTCCAGCGTGGCCTGGCCGGCGTCTTTGTCGATGACCTGGGCCCGGCGCTCCTGGCCGTCGTCGCAGGCTGTTACCAGATAGAACTGGTCGAAATTGGCGGTGGCACAGCACATCCGGGCCTTGACCTCCTCCTGCCGCAGCCATGCCCGGAGAATCCGGCTGTATGGGAGATATGAGGTCCCGGAAAGTTTTCGAAGGAACAGACAGCTTTCACCCAGGTGAATCCTGCCCATGTTTCGGGACTGGGCGTAGTCTCGCTCCAGTATTTCGGCGGACAGAACGGCACCGGCAATCTCCGGTTTGAATTTCATGGAAAACGCCTCCTTGCTTTTTACCCATTTTATCATATAGGGAATGTGAACGCAAGCAGGGACGTGTCATGGGGCATCCCTGCGGGCGGGCCTTGGACATATGAAAAAATATCAAAAAACCGTTAAGCCCCCTTGACAACTGCCTGTCCTGCTGGTAAAATATTAAAGCCGCATCGAGACAGGCACGCAAGAGGGGAAGCCCCGCCTGGGAGAGCGAGCCCGTAATAAAGGAGTTGAATACAATGCAGGCGATCATCGTAACCGGCGGCAAGCAGTATAAGGTGGCTCAGGGCGACACCCTGTTCATCGAGAAGCTGGAGGCCGAGGCCGGTCAGTCCATCACCTTCGACCAGGTGCTGGCAGTTCTGGACGGCGACAAGGCCACCTTCGGCGCTCCCACCGTGGAGGGCGCTTCCGTGGCCGCCACCGTGGTCAAGAACGGAAAGGGCAAGAAGATCCGCATCTTCAAGTACACCCCCAAGAAGGGCTATCGTAAGCGCCAGGGCCACCGTCAGCCCTACACCAAGGTGGAGATCGGCGCC
>CATKHE010000150.1 GCA_949747935.1 uncultured Eubacteriales bacterium | reverse complement strand
CGGCCGGCTGGAATATGACATTGAGTTCTGGTGCGGGACGTCGGAATACGACTATACCATCGACGGGCACTCCTGTTCGGTACTGAAACACGAGGTGGACCACCACGGCAGCGACGGCGGGCACCACGACACAGGAAGCATTACAGATATCGGCGCAGCAGCGGCCAAGGCCGCTGCCCTGGATCACGCCGGGGTATCTGAGAGCCAGACTACCAAGATGAAGGTGGAGCGAGACTGGGACGATGGCCTGCTGGTGTATGAGGTGGAGTTCGACGTGGGACGGACGGAGTATGAGTACACCATTGACGGCACCACCGGAGCCATACTGGAATATGGGCAGGATACCGACTGACTGCCGACAGCATAAATAAATGAGCGCCGGAGTTCCGGCGCTCATTTATTTATTATTTATGACAGAAGAATCCGGTCGTTATCCAGCGCCCTGCCTGCGCCAGCTTTGAATCTTTTCAGCAGGTCAACCACCGTAAGGCCCTCTCGCTCTTTGCCGCCGATGTCCAGCACAATATTTCCGCTGTCCATCATCAGGGTGCGGTTGCCCAGTTCCAGTGCCTGCTGCATGTTATGCGTCACCATCATAGTGGTGATTTTATGCTCAGACACAATATCCCGGGTGAGCTTGAGTACCTTCTCCGCCGTACCCGGGTCCAGGGCGGCCGTGTGTTCGTCCAGCAGGAGGAGCCATGGTGGATTCATCGTGGACATCAGCAGGGTCAGCGCCTGACGCTGTCCGCCGGACAGCAGGCCCACGGGTTGCTTCATCCGGTCCTCCAGACCCATGTCAAGCAGGGCCAGCCGGTCTCGGAACCGCTTTTTGTCCCCCTGACTGACGTGGGACAGCCAGCCGCCGCTCCCCGCGGCCAGGGCCAGATTTTCCTCGATGGTCATGCCTGGGGCACTGCCCCGCATGGGGTCCTGGAACAGCCGGCCAATGTGCTTGGCCCGTTTGAACGCTGGCATAAAGGTGATATCCTGCCCGTTCAGCACGATGGACCCCGCGTCGGTGAAAAAATCTCCGCAGACAGCGTTGAACAGGGTGGACTTCCCCGCCCCGTTAGAACCGATGATCGTGACAAAATCACCGGGGGCCAGACGGAGAGACAGTCGGTCGACAGCCTTCTTCTCATTCACCGTGCCGGAGTTAAAGGTTTTAGAGATATTGACAATGTTCAGCACATCAGTCCCCTCCTTTCCCCGCGGCGGCCTGCCGATAGGACAGCCGGCGATAGATGATGGGCCACTGCTGCTTCAGATGGGGCAGGGCGATGGACAGGGCCACGATGACAGCGGAGATCAGCTTGAGCATGAAAGCGGGCAGGATGTCCAGCCGCAGGGCGATGGCATAGACCAGCCGGAAGATAAAGGCACCCGCCACCATCCCCACCGCCCGGGTAAAGATGGACCCCCGGCCCATGAGGGTGGAGCCGATGAGGAGTGAGGCCAGGGCAATCGTGACCATGCCGGTACCAATGTTAATCTCCGCCTGCTTCTGGGACTGGGCCATGAGGCACCCGGACAGGCCGGTGAAGGCGTTGGCCACGCACAGCCCCACGATGGTGGTGAATGCCGGGTTGATGGAGGAGGAGCGGACCATGTCCGGGTTGTTGCCGGTGGCCCGTATGGCAAGGCCCAGCCGGGTGTTGAGGAAAATGGTGAGGAAGGCCACCGTTAGAATAGCAGCTATTGCGGCCACCACGATATTCTGCTGTCCCGCCAGGGGGGTGCCCGCCAGCAGGTCCTTTACCATGGTGAAGATGGTGTCCTTCTTGTTCAGGTTCACCAGGGCGGACCCGGCCATCACGGCCATGTTCACCGAGTACAGCCCAGTATTGACGATGATGCCGGCCAGCAGGCTGTCGATTCCAAATTTTGTCTGAAGCAGGGCGGTGACAAAGCCGGAGGCCACCCCCGCCAGCATGGCGGCGGGGATGGACAGCAACGGGTATCCCGCAACGGCCACCATGGCCCCCACGGCGGCCCCCAGAGTAAAGCAGCCATCGGTGGACAGGTCACAGACGTTGAGCATAGAGTAGCTCAAAAACAGGGCCAGCACTGTAAGCGAACAGATCAGCCCCAACTCCAGGGCGGTCTGCCCCACGGTCAGCAGTGCGGATGGGTTCATGGCAGTTCCTCCTTATATTGCGATTCTGCTCCCTTGCCAAAAGGGCGGGGGGATTCCGTCTATTGGAAATCTTTTGCCGCAACGGAATCCCTCCCGGCGGCGGCCCCCTCCCTTTCATAAGGGGGCTCTTTTAGCCCTCCAAATCCCCGAACTCCTCGGCAGTGGTGATGGGCTGGACCTTGGTGCACAGGTTCTGGGAGGTGAACAGCTGGGCGATCTCGTCGTAGTTCAGGTTCAGGGCGGCACAGGTCTCGGTGTTGATGGTGGCGGTGCCATTGTCAAAGGTTTTCACGGGGGTGGAGGCGGGGGAGGCACCGTTGTACAGGATGTCGAAGATCATGTCGGCGGTCTCCCGGCCCAGGTTGGCATAGTCCACGCCGTAGCCCAGAAAGGCTCCGTTAAGGGCAAAGGAGTCTGCTCCGGTGTAGTGGGGGATGCCGGCGTCCACAAAGGTCTCATAGACGCCCAGGTAGGACTTCATGATGGTGTTGTCGGTGGGAGTAAAGACGGCGTCCACCCCGTCGGCCACCAGGGCCTGGGCGGCCTGGGCCACCTCGGCGGCGTTGGTGCCGGTCCGCTCCACATAGGCGATCCCCTTGGCGTCCAGATACTCCTTGGCGTGGGCGATAGGGGTGGCGGAGGAATCCTGGCCCACAT
>CATKHE010000149.1 GCA_949747935.1 uncultured Eubacteriales bacterium | reverse complement strand
TCGTCATAGGGGAGTCGTGGTGCCCTTGGCGGCCCATGAAAGCCTGAGGTCACACAGGGTGTGAACCTCACCGGAAAGCTGCAGATTTTGGCTTTCGCCTGTGACAATTATAGCACATTCGTTCTGTGCTGTCATCAAAAATTTTGTCGAAACAGAAGTTGAGATAAAAGTTATAAAAATCAAAAAAGCACCAATTTTTTGATTTTCAAGCTGAAAACCAAATGAAATTTGCGCTCTGTGTATAATATCCAAACGTTATAGATGCTATCTTAGGATTTGTGAGAGCAGGATTGCTTTTGCAATTTATTTTTCTTTATTTATGCCTATGTTCAATTATATCAGAGATACTAAAGTCTTTGTTAATTCTTCTCGTTATTTTGTAAAGAGAACCATCTGACTGAGGGAAGAGGGCTGTGACACGCGCCGTAGTTTTTCCCGCAAATGTTTTCATTTTACCGGATTTCGTTGTAGACGGTATCAGAGATAAAAAATTATTTTTTCCCATTATGACATTCCTCCTGTTTATTTTTATGGAATCAAAGCTCCCAAAGCTTAAAACTCTGGGAGCCATTGGAGCTAGCGGTGGGAATCGAACCCACAACCCCATCATTACGAGTGATGTGCTCTGCCATTGAGCCACGCTAGCATACTTAATTCAATTTACTTATTTTCATTCTGATTAAGTTCACCTTATCAACAGCCAGCGACCTTCTCATTACGAGTGAGATGCTCTGCCATTGAGCCACATCAGCGTATTCGGTTGTCTTTGCCTGGCCTGGCAGTTACGAATCAGCCGCTCTACTAACCGGGCTACACCAGTATACTGCGGACATTATTATAACCAACCTTGACCCATTCGTCAAGAGGCTGACAGGTAATTTTCCCGATATGCCGGTGGGACGCTGCGTCTGGCAGGGCCGCGCCTGCTTTTGACGCGTTTCGACCCTGTTAAGATTGCCATCTTAGCCCCCGGACTTTACCTTTGGCGGAGTTTTTGCTATAATCAAAGAAACTTTATGGGGAGGCGGCATCGTGCTTCAGCGTTTCAAGGACCTATACCACCGGGTGGATATACAAGGCCATCGGATTCCCACCATCCCTCGGAACTTTGGAATCACGATTCTGTTTTTGTGCGCAGCCTACTATGCCAGCAGCGTTTTGATCCACCACACTGGCGGGGAAAACAACTCCGCACTGGTCTTTGTGCTGGCTGTGGCGCTGATCTCCCTGCTCACCTCCGGATACTTCTACGGCATCGCCGCCTCCATCGTCGGGGCGCTGTGCATCAACATTTATTTTATGGAGCCCTACGAGGCCTTTTCCCTCAGCCGCACGGGCTATCCGGTGGCCATGCTGTCCATGGTAGCCATTTCCTGCGTCATCTGCGCCCTCACCGCCCGGGTGAAAAAGCAGGCCACCGAGGCCGTCCGCCGGGAGAAAAGCGCCAAAGCCCTCTACGAGCAGAACGAGAGGCTCAACGCGGAGAAGGCCGCCATCCAGCTTCAATCCGACCGGGTCGCGATCCGGGAGAGCATCCTGCGGGCGGTGTCCCACGACCTGCGCACCCCCCTGACCTCCATCTCCGGAACAGCCTCCGTCCTGCTGTCCAGCCCGGAGGTGTCCCGGAAAAATATCTCCATGCTGGCCGACATCAAGGACGACGCCGACAGTCTCATTGTCATGGTAGAAAACCTGCTGTCGGTCACCCGGGTCCAAGACGGCACCCTGCCCCTGAAAAAGCGGGAGGAGATGCTGGAGGAGGTGGCCGGAGACGCCCTGCTCACAACCCGGCGGCGGTTCCCCGACTGTCATGTGGACCTGGAGCTGTCGGAGGACATTCTCTATCTGCCGATGGACCCCATTCTGGTCAAACAGGTGATGGTCAACCTGCTGGAAAACGCCATCCGCCACTCCGGTGACCGGGAGCACATCTGTATGCGCCTGTACCGGCGGGAGGACTGGGCAGTCACCGAGGTGCGGGACCAGGGCCGGGGCCTGTCCCCCGAGGTGCTCCAGGCCATCCGCACCGGACAGCCCATGCCCCGCTCCCTCTCCGGGGACTCCACCCGGGGGATGGGAATCGGTCTGTCTGTCTGCCAAAACATCATCAAGGCCCACGGCGGCTTTTTCGCCGCCGAGAACGCCCCCGAGGGCGGGGCGGTCTTCTGCTTTGGCCTGCCCACGGAAGGAGAAGAAGCATGAGTGAAAAACAGACCATCCTCATCATTGAGGATGAGCGGGCCATCAGCAATTTCATCAGCCGGGCCCTCGCCGCCAACGACTACCGGGCCATCCCCGCCTTCAACGGCAAGGAGGGCCTGTCCCTGTTCTTCTCTCACGGCCCTGACCTGGTGCTGCTGGATCTGGGGCTGCCCGATCTGGACGGACTGGACATTCTCTCCCAGCTTCGGGGCCTGCCCAGGGAGGTCCCTGTCATCATCATCTCCGCCCGGGACCGGGAGGCGGAGAAGGTCCGGGCCCTGGACATGGGGGCGGACGACTATGTGGTTAAACCCTTCGGCGTATCTGAGCTGCTGGCCCGCATCCGTTCTGCCCTGCGCCGGGCCGACCGGATGAAGCTGAGCCAGGGCATTCAGCGGGACACCTATCAGATCAAGGACCTGACCATCGACCTGGCCCGCCATCAAGTCCTTCTGGCCGGAGATGAGATTCACTTCACTCAGAATGAGTTTAAAATCATTGAGTTGCTGGCCATCCACGCCGGAAAGGTCCTCACCTATGACTTTATCCTGGAGCACATCTGGGGGCCCTATGGCGGCAGCGGCAGCAATCAAATCCTCCGGGTCAACATGGCCAATATTCGCCGAAAGCTGAATGAGAATCCCTCCGAGCCCAAATATATTCACACCGAACTGGGCATCGGCTACCGAATGCTGGACGACTGATTTCAGCCTGTCCCTGTCCGGCTTTAACGGCTTTTTTACGGCTCTGTCCCCTTCATTCACGCCAATTTAATTCCTTTTTTGATATGATAACTGTGCAGATAGGTCCGCTTATTTGCCAGTTATCCGGGGTACCCCCTGTTCCGGACACCCCATTCCGCAGGCTGTGGCCGTCCGGCCCTCCCTCTTTCCTCTGGACCGGTTCCGTCTTGCGGCCGCGGGCTAGACCTCCCCCTTTGTCAAAGAGGGGAGGTCGTTTTTTTGCGGCCCGGCCACAATAACGGTACACAAAGGGCGGCAGTTGTGATATGATGGTCTCAACGGCCCATGTCCGCGGGCCCGGAATTTGAAGCAGGGAGGGGAGCGCCATGCCAGGCACATCCTACACATTGTTCGGGGAGGAGTATACCGAATCTCAGGGACTTATGATGACCCGCGTATTTCAGGAGCTGCTCAGCCGTCACCCGGACCGGCTGCCGGAGGCTCTGCGGCGCTTCTCCTGTCTGTCCACTGTCGACTATGGAAATAACGCGGAGGCTCTGCGCACGGCCCCAGCTGCCTTTTTGAATAAGCGGAGCATCTCGCTGAACGGCCAGAACGTCTGGATTGGGACCTCCTGCAATATGGTCCAGAAAAAGACCCTGATTTCCCGGTTGTTTCAGCTGTGCGGTGAGGATGAGAGGCAGTTTGTCCTTCTGGACAAGCCCTCCGGCTCGAAAAAGCAGACGCCCGCTCCCACCGGAAAATCCGGTTCCCTCCAGGAGCCCCGCTCCTACCGGCTGTTTGGGAAGACATACCGCTCCACACAGGCCGAAATGATGTATCATGTGTTTCAGGAGATCCTGACCCAGAAGCCGGAGCTTGTGGACTGGGCGGCAGAGCATTTAAAATGTGTCGCCGAAATCAGCGCTGACGGGTCAGTCAGCCGGGGAAACGGGTCGTCCTCCTATTTCGGGAGCCGCAAAGTGATAGCGGTGGGAGAACGGTTCCTGCTCATCGGCAGCACTTGCAATCTGAAGGCCAAACAGCGGCTGATCGACCGGCTGCTCCAGAAGGCCGGCTTCCAGCGCGAGGTGTTTCAGATCATCGGCGACATCCCCCTGCCCCCTCTGCGGGACTGGCAGCGGGAAGCCGTCCAGGCGGTGATGGGCCGTCTTTCCTCTCCCCTAGATGACCGCCGGGCGGGTATGCTGTCAATGCCGGTGGGGACGGGCAAGTCCCGGATTATTGCAGAGCTGATCCGCCTGCTGGGCGGGCATGGGTGGTCCGTCCTGGTGCTGACCAGCACCGCCGCACTGGCGGACGGCTATGTTCAGCAACTTGTGGAATTGCTGGGCGGGGGCGTGGAGCTGGTGCGGTCCAGACAGGAGTTGAAAGAGAAAACCCAAATCCCCGGGACGGCGGTTGTCTCGACGGCGCAGAAGCTGCTGAATGAACGTGGTTCATCCGACCCCGACGTCCTCCGCCCACACGCAGAGCCCTACTCCACTCTGTCCCACCTGCTGGTACTGGTGGAGGAGGCCGCCTATCACTATTTCAGCCGCACCTATCACGATATGCTGGACCGGTTTCCCAACGCATCCTTCCTGGGGATCACTGCCTCACTCTCACCCCGGCTGTTTGAGCACTTCGGCCCGGTACTCTACATGTACACCTATAAGCAGGCCTGTCAGGACGGGGTGTTCCGGTCCGTCGTCTATCAGGAATTTCATTGGGAATCGCTTCCGGAATTTCCGGCTCATCAGGAGGCGCCCTTCAAAAACGAATTGTCTTTTCCCTGCGTCAAAGCGATAGCGGAGTGGATCGCAGAGCAAAGCTCAGGCGAAGGCCGGCAGCGCTCTCTGCTGGTCTGCTCCTCCGTCGCTGAGGCGGCCGCCTTTTGCGAGTGCCTGTTCCCCAGACTGGGGCCTGACCGGCTTCGGGTACATTTCGCCTCTTCCCAAACCGTTCTGCCTTTCCCGGAAGCGGAGCGCTGGGACGGACGGCCCTTCCAGGGTCTGGTCATCATTTGCGCCGCCTATCCCACCGGGCAGTCCTTCGATACCGTGTATCTGTCAAAAAAGGTGAAGCAGTTCGAGCTTCTGCAGTGTCTGTCCCTCCTCCTGCGGAAGGAGGAGAGACAAAGCGGCCCCGGACTGCTGGTCGATTTTCAAAACAGCTGGGAGAAGATCCGCGGACTGCTGCCGGAGGGACTGCCCCTCTCTCAATCATCTCCAACCCGCACGTCCGCCCTCTTTTACCGGGACAGACTGGACAGTGCTTTGGCCGGGGGACAGTATCTGAAAGCGGATATTCTGCTCCGGGAAATGGGCAGAGACCTTCCCGAAGAAGGGGCCCGCCTGCGGGAGCAGCTGGCCTTCCTCTTCCCGCCCGAGCTGAGTCCTCCGCAGCGGGAGCAGTACTGGCATCAGCACCGGACTCTGCTGTCCTGGCAGTGCGGCCTGTGGCGGATGCTCTCCCGGGATTCCAGCTGCCTCTGGGAGCCGCCCGCGCCCCCGGAGGAGAATTCTCCCCCGACGCCCGTGGAAGATGAGGAGGAGACTCCCCGGCCAGTCTCCGCAGTCGGAAGCTCCTATGATCGGGGGCTCCAGCTGGAGCTGGCCGCCAGGGAGCTGATCCAGGGGCTGTTTGCCCTGAGCGGCAGCTATGATATTCTTGGCCAAATCCGCAGGCAGGCCAGCGGGACACAGTTTGGCTTTGACGTCATTTTCACCTACCAGGACCACGCCGGAATCAGCACCACCTGCGCGGTGGAGTGCAAAAATTATCAGTCCACCATCGGGGATGAGGCCATCATCGCCAAGCTCAGCGAGCTTCAGTCGACCGGCCGGGAGATTGACCACTGGATTCTGATCTCTCCCCACGGGCGGGTGAGCAACCAGATGTCAAACCTGAGGGAGTGCTGGCTGCGCAGCGGCTTGTGGGACCCCATCCGGAACATTCAGTTCTGGACCGCCGACGAACGTGTGGATGAGCTGTTCGGCCTGTTTCCCACGCTGTACGCCCAGTTCTATCAGACCGCCCCGGACAGCGGTCCTGCCGACTGGAGCCCGGAAAAGCGGCAGGCGGTTTTCCGGTGGTGGCGGAGCAGGCTGACTCCCGTTCCCCGCCTGCCCGAGGCGTGGAAAAAGTATCTTCGAACCCCCGACCTCCTGCTGACCCAGGAGGAGGCCGATCCCACCACCGCCGCCGACTATCAGTTCCTCTACCAGTGCCGCACGCCGATCCACCTTCTGGATGAACAGGAGCAACCCATCGACGGCTCCGCTGAGGACTGTATTCTCCGGTGGCTCCAGCAGCGGGACAGGCCCTGCGCCCTGCTTCTGGGCGACTTCGGAGACGGCAAAACCTTTTTCACCTATGTCCTGGCCCGCAGGCTGGCGGAGGACTTCCTGCGTTCTCCCAAGGCCGGCTGGATCCCCCTGCGCCTGTCCCTGCGGGAGCTGGGGGACCATCCTCAGCGCTTCCGGGATTTTCTGGAGCAGCGCCTGCGGGAGTTCGGCGGCGACGTGGCCTCCTGGAACGAGATCAAGAGGGAGTACCGCTTTCTGATTATGCTGGACGGTCTGGACGAGATGTCCCTGGGGATGAGCGACGCCGCCGTTCTGGACAACCTGACCGTGCTGGAGGACCTGATGGAGCAGTTCCGGGGCTGCCGGCTGCTGGTCACCTCCCGGAAAATGGCCATCTACTCCGACCGGATCAGAGAGCGGATTCTCCTCTCCCTGGACGGCCCGGATATCCTGCACATGGGCCCCGTGGCCCCCGGTGACCGGGTGGCCTTTCTGGAGCGGCTGGCCGACACGCCGGAGCGGAAGGCCCGGCTTCAGCGGATGCGGAGCACCTATGACCTGCTGGCCCTGGCGGCCAAGCCGCTCTTTCTGAACATGATGCGGGTCCAGCTGGACAGCGGGGAGATTTGTCCCACAGACGCCGCAGGCATTTATCAGAGCTATGCGGAGGCAGTCCTCCGCCGCAAATATAACTATCAGCTCGCCTTTTCCGGCGACCACACCAACCCCGCCGAGGTTCGAGACCACATGTTCTATCTTCTGGAGGAGCTGGCCCTCTGCCTACAGCTGTCCGGAAGGGACAGCATCGGCCTGGAGGACTTTCGTGCCCACCTGAGCACGCCGAATCTGGCCCACCTGCTGTGGGACAGCATGGACGGCGGCGACGCAGCTCAGGATGCGGACAACCGTATGACAAACCGCTCTTTGCTGAAATACGACCGCTGTCATCCGGAAAACCGCTCCTTCTGCCACCGCTCCATGAAGGAGCATTTTCTGGCGAGGGCCATCGTGCGGCGGCTCAGCTCAGACGAGGGGGCGGCGTGGACCCTGCTGTCGGCCTGCGGCTTCAGCTATGAGGTGCTGAGCTTTGCGGGAGACGGCCTGCGCGCCCTGCGCAGTCCAGAGCGCAGACTGGCCGGACAGCGGCTGGCGGAGTTTGCCCGTCAGTCCCGGGGAAACTGGAACAGCCCTCTGCGGGAGGCGCTGGCCCGGCTGGGGACCAACAGCGTCAATCTGCTCCACATCGGCGGCTTCGGTCTGCCTGGAGCAGACTGGAGCGGGCTGCTGCTGGACTGCGTCCTCCTGTCTGAAGCGAACCTGTCCGGAAAAAACTTCTCCCACTGCTCTATGCGGTACGCCCACCTGGACAACGCCGATCTCACCGGCTGCGACCTGCGGGGCTGCGACTTCACCGGCGTTCAATTTGAGAGGAGCGGACAACTGCGCTCCTTTGCAGCCGACCCCGGTGAGGGCGCGCTGCTGGCCTGCTACCGGGACGGAAAGGTGCGTCGCTGGCAGACCTCCGACGGTGGGCACCGGACTGTGGCCCAGACAGCGCCGGGCCAACCGGTCCGCCTGCTCCTGGCCCCTGGCGGCCGCGAGGGAATCGCCGGGCCGGAGCGGTTCACCTTCTGGCGGCGGCAGGACCATGAGCCTAGGGAGAGCGGATCTATCGCCCTGCGTCCCGGCCTGCGGCTTCTGGACATCATGGGCGATTCCGCGCTGGTCCTGCTGGATGGGAGGCTGTGCCTGCTGGACACGGCGGAGGGAACCCTCTTGTGGCAGTGGGAGTGCTCCGGCGGAATCCGGGCCTGCTTGATGGGGGCACGAATTGTGGTGCACTGGTCGGAGGAGACCGGCCTGACGCTGACCGACCTGATGGGCGGCGCGCCCCATGGCTGCTCCCTGCCTCTCCGGGGGAAGGCGGCCGCTCTGGACGCACTGGCCCTGGCTCAGGACCGGGGGACCATCGCCGTGGGCTTTGAAGACGGCGGCCTTCAGCTCCTCCGGGCCTGGGTGGAGCAGGAGTGGCGCCTTGCCTCGCTCACCCCGCTCCTGCCGGGGTCTGGGGAGCGGGTGCTGGAGACCGCCCTGGACAGCGGTGGATGGCTGTACGCCGCCGGGTCCTCCGGGACCATCACCCGCTACCGGACCAGCGAGGATCAGGAGTTAGAGGAGGACCGGAGCTACCGGCTGGATTTGAACTGCCGCGGAGCTCTCGTTGACGGGGTCAGGCCCCAAAAGCAGTACGAGCTCCTGCGCGCGACCGCCGGACAGCCCGGATGATTCCTCCCCCAGCGGAGGGAAAAAATCGGCTTCCCCTTGAAAACCAGCCTGTCCCATGGTACAATAGGGAAGAAGAAATTTGTCGCTGAAAAGGGCAGGGAGATGAGTCAATGGCAGAGATAAGCGGCGCCGCGCCCTCGGAGGCGAGGCTGGGCCCAGAGCTGATGGCGGAGGTGTGCAGGGCGCTGAATTTTGATCCCGCCGAGTTCGCCAAACGCCACGCGGAGGAGTTCACCCACCAATACCTCCGCCTGGACGGAATGCTCAGCTATGTGGGGGAGGAAATTGTCTCCTATCTGGCCAAGCGGATCAACGAGTGTCTGTCCAAAGCGGAGTACGCCCTGCTGTCCTACATCGAGTACGCCGGGCGCAGCTGTAAGAACGCCGATTCCGACTGCTTCAGCCATGCGGTAGCACGGTATCTGGAGACTCGCAGACGGGTGGGTGGAGACTGGATCTACCTCTTTGAGCGGGAGGAATCCAAGGCAGGCTGTCTTGCGGTCTATCCCCAGATGTACGCCATCGCCCAGGCGATGTATGAACTTGCCCAGGAGACCGGGGAGTTTAAAGAGGTGGCCGGGACTGACGGGCCGGACGCGTGGCCCAACCCAAAGAAAATTCGACTATAAAGCACGCCGGGCAGAAGAAATTTCTTCTGCCCGGCGCTGATGTTTACGCGCTGGCGCGTGTCTGGGGGAAGTGACTTACGCTTCCTCGTCCTTCTTCTTACCCAGAAGGGCGGTCATTCCGCAGAGGGAAACGCCGCACAGAGCGGCCCACAGCCCGGTCCGGCGGGCGTCGCCCGTCTTGGGGGTGCTGTCCAGGGGGACCTCCTCCTCGGGAATCTCAACCAGCGGAGGCTCCTCGTCAATGATCTCCTCCTCGGGGACCTCCACCAGCGGGGGCTCCTCCTCCGGGATCTCTACCAGCGGGGGCTCTTCATCGGGGATCTCCACGTCGGGCAGGTCAATCAGCGGGGGCTCCTCGTCGGGAATCTCCGCCTCGTCGGCGGTATAGACCACGGTGATCTCCACGTCGCCGGTCAGACGGCCGCTCACCACGGCCTGGTCGGGAGTGAAGCCCTCGATTTCGGGAGAGGTTACGCTGTAGCGGTAGCCGCTGGCGTGACGGCTGACATGAGCGGGCGCGGCCTCGGAGCCGTCCTCAAACAGATAGCTGACGGTTAGATCGTAGCGGGTGGTGGTCCCGCCGCCGGTGCTGTTCCGGGTCCACTGGGCCGCATAGGTCACATCCTCGGTTACGGTCTCAGCCACCTCCGGAGACCAGCCGGCAAAGGTGTACCCCGCTCGTGTGGGCTCCTCGCCCGCAAAAGCGGGTGTGGCGGAGCCGGACTTCACCACATAGACCTGATCCTCGAAGATCGTCTCGCCCTCTACACCGTCACCATAGGTTACAGTGTACTTAGGCGTGGGGTCATAGGCGGCAACCAGACACTGCTTGTTTACAGCGTCAATCACAGCTTCATATCCCTTCACATAGTCCTTGCTCCAGGCATAGTTTCCGCCGCCGTCCCAGAACCAGCCGGTAATTTCCTCGCCGTCCTTGGTCAGGCCTTCCTCAATAGCCGGCAGCGTGAGAGTCGCGGTCTCACTGTAGACGTCGGTGCTGTGGGTGCCATTTCCATAGGTGCTTATGTTTCCATAGAGGGCACCGCTCTCCATTGTGAAGGAAGTGTTCTTGGGATCGGCCCCTTTGCCGCCAAAGACATAGACGCCGCCGCCTATTCTGGCGGTATTGCCGGTAATCACACTGTTTTCCACTGTGACGTGAGACAAAAGACCAACGCGCAGACCGCCGCCATATTCGCTGCCGGTATTTCCGGTGACCTCGCAGCCGTCCAGTGAAACCGGTCCAGAACCAAAGACGCCACCGCCCTGCACCGCTCTGTTGCCAGTCACGGAAACATTAGTCAGTTCAGCACCGCCATTTCCGAGGTAAATACCGCCGCCGCAGCTGCTGTTGACGTTGGCGGCAGTGGTTTCGTTGTCGGAAATTTCACAGTTGGCAATGTTGGCGAGGGCCATAGCGGTATAGACGCCGCCGCCGTAGTTGGCCGCGGTGTTGCCGCTGATTTCGCCGCCCTTGATCTCGAGACGGTTCAGCGCATCGCCGGAGCTGTAGGGATCCTCTGTTTTGACGCTGACACCCGCGCCATCCTTGGCGGAGTTTCCAGAGATCATACCATCATTGATGACAACGACTGTCCGGATCTCGGCTTTTTTACTGCCAACCGCACCAATGCCGCCGCCAATCCCTGAATTGTTCTCAGAAATCATTCCGCCGTTCATCGTGAACCGACCGGACTTATCCTCCAAATAGTTGTAGACAGCTACGCCGCCGCCAACATGAGCCGCATTGTTGCCGCTGATCTCACCGTCGTTCATGGTGAAGGTGCCATCGTCGACGCACACGCCGCCGCCCCATTCCACAGCGCTGTTTCCAGTGATGATTCCGCCGTTCATGGTGAAGCTGCCACCCTTGTCGATCTTCACGCCGCCGCCGTGCCTGGCACCCTCGCCGCCGGTGATCTCACCGTCGCCGGTCAGAATCACGTCGCCGCCGTTGATGGTCACCACAGTGCCGCTTCCGGTGCCGCTCACAGTGTTACCATTCAGGTCCAGGGTAACCGCCTTGTTGTTGAAGGTGATATTCTCGGTCACGTTCTCCAGAAGAGTGATGGTATCGCCTTCCTCAGCAGCGTTGACCGCCTCCTGAAGGGTCTCGTACTGTTGACCGCCAACCTCGGCCGCGCAGGTCGTTTCGGGTTCCTCCGGCTGCTTCTCTTCTTCACCCTCGCCGGCATCGGGGTTCTCGCCTTCAACGGGTTCTCCGCTGTTGCCGGCGGGGTCCTCGCCTTCAAGAAGCTCCTCGCCGTCGCCGGCGGGGTCCTCGGCCTCGGTGCCCTCCGCGCCGTCGGGGTTCCCGGGAATGACCGTCCCGGCACTGGACGCGGGGTTTTCCTGCGCTTCGGCTTCAGATTCCGTGGCCAGCACGGTCAGCTGAAGCATGCTGACGCACATCAAGACGGAGAGAAACAGCGCCAAACCGCGCTTTAAGCTTTTCTTCATTTTTTAACATCCTTTCTTTGCGAAATCGGACGCAAAGTATCCGGTAGCCGAACGAGCGTAGCACACATTGTGCCTTAGCCTCTGGCTTTGCGTGCCGGGATTTCCCCCGGTTTGCCACGGTTTTTCACCATGCAACCGAACGAGCATAGAGCGCTGACGCGCCCCACAGCCTCTGGCTTTGCGCCCCATCGTTTCCAATGGTTTGCCAAATACGCCATAGGGAAATGCTCCCGCCTCCGTCGGCGTTTCCGGCGGCGGGGCACTGCCAGGGTGGATCTTCTCTGCTCATGATGGGCTCCTCCTTTCTCTCGCTGTTAGCTCCTTTAGTTTTGTGTCCCTCCCTTCCATTCAGCTGACCCAAATGAACCGGCAGTCAGACTGTCAAGGTCTGACTGTAGCTCACTAGTCTCTATCGTTTTACGTCCCAAAGCCTCGTGCGGTCTGCCCGCATGTCCATTCATTTCTCCGCTGTCCCCGTCGGCTCCGGCAAAACCGCTCCTCCCAACCCCCTGAGTGGGCCGTGAGAGACTTTAGAAAACGGATATTCCACCCTTCTTTATTTTTATTATAGCACGATTTTCCGGAGGGAAAAAACTTTTTCCAAAAATTCTCCGAAATGGACAAAGGGCAGGGCGTTAATCGGAGGAAAAGAGGTCCGCCTTTTCATCTCCAGCCCCTTTATTCCCCCTTTTTGTAAGCTTTCCCTGCTTTTTCTCCAGCTTTATCGAAACGTCATCCCTTGGTGATTCTGCCGGTTTCGGGCAGGCCGGAACCGTTTTTTCTCTGGACAGATCACAGTCAAATCTACGGCACAGCCGCCTCTTTTTCGTCCTCTTCCCTCTTTTCTTTTTCCGGTCCCTGTGGTATACTACAGAATGAATTTGTATGTAAAGGCTGGGAATTTTTTGGATAACATCATTCTCACCGGCATGCCCGGCTCGGGCAAAAGCACCATCGGCGTGCTGCTGGCCAAGGCGCTGGGCTATGGCTTTGTGGATGTGGACCTGCTGATCCAGGAGCGGGAGGGGGCTCTGCTCCAGGAGCTTCTGGACAGCCGGGGGACTGCCGCCTTCCTGGAGGCGGAGGAGGAAGCGGTGCGCAGTTTGGACTGCCGCCATACGGTGA